>JACQUS010000031.1 GCA_016210125.1 Chloroflexota bacterium
ATGACCGAGACGCTCCAGAGCTTCCTGCCCGAGGCCATCCTGGAGTGGACGATGCTCGGGCGCGAGCAGCCGCGCGTCGGCAACCGCCACCACTGGAAAGCGCCACACGGCGTCTACCGCGCGCGGGGCAGCGATCGCTGGCTGGCCATCTCGGTCGGTAGCGACGCCGAGTGGCGTGGGCTCTGCGCGGCGATGGGCCAGCCGGGACTGGCCGATGATCCGCGCTTCGCCGACGCCGCGCGCCGCCACGCCGCCGGCGCGGCCCTGGACGCCATCGTCGAGGGTTGGACGCGCGCGCTATCGGCCGCCGAGGCCGCCGAGCGCCTTCAGCGTGCCGGCGTGCCGGCCAGCGCCGTGCTCAACGCGCGCGACGCGCTGGCCGACGCGCACATGGTCGAGCGCAGCTTCGTCCGCGATGACGAGCACCCGCTGACCGGCCGGCGGCCGATGGCCGGCGCGCCGTGGAAGGTGCGCGACGCGGCGATCACCTACCGGCACGCGCCGCTGCTCGGCGAAGCCAACGACTACGTCCTCCGCGACTTGCTCGGGCTGGGTGCAGAGGAGATCGGGCGACTAGAAGAGGCGCGAGCGATTTACTGAGTTGGTTGGAGACATCCAGGAGCGCTCACAACCGTTTTTCCTCACTCCGAGTCGCCTCGGCGAGCTGCCTCTTTCGTCGGTGCGGTGGGACAAAATCGGGCCATATAGCATTCCTCGCAGTCTGGTCGCTGCGGCGCACACCAACTCCGGCCGATTTCCCAGGACGCAGGGTCGAGGATTCCTGGGTACAGTGGATGCATTTCTCGAGCTCGGTAGATCAGTACCTCGTTCGACGCGCCCTCGGAGATTAGCCCTAGCCGCGTGAATACTCGACGGACGTGGACATCTGGCGAGATCTCGATCGAGACCTTGTCGCTCACTGCGATTTTGAAGTCGCGAACCAAAAAGTTGGCCGCCATCGTCGCAATCTTCGGTCCAACGCCATCGAATTCGAGGAATCGTCGCACGATGGTCGCACTGCTCGGGCACTCAGCCCATATCTCGCTAGCGTTGCCATGATACTCGCCGGCGATCCGCGCGAGAGCCGAGTGAAGGTTCTTCGCCATCGTTTCGGGAAACCTGTGGAGTGGCGGTGGCCCCGCCATGAGGTCCAAAACGTCCTTCAGGCCCAAAGTGGAGAGGAGACTGAACTCGAACGATCCTCGTCTCTGGGCGATCTTATAGGGGATTATCCACGCCGACTCCGCCCTCACTTGGCGATGCATCACGCAGGCGGTGACGAACGCGTGCGGATACTGGCTGAGATTATTCAGTAGCGCATCCGCCTCCGGGTCTCCCGTGAATTGAATGGGCTCGAAGGGTCGTGACAGCAGGAAGCTTCCGCGATCGATCAGCGTAGCAGCGATCCGGTGTTCAGCATCGGCGACCATGCGGATGTCCCTCCCGTGCTCAGCGGGCGCTGGGCTTCGCGGTCGCAGCCTAGCCCGGCAGCTTGAACACCCGCAGGGCATTCTCGCGCAGGAACTTGCGCTTGGCCTCGGGCCGCAGGCCCAGTTCCTCGATCTCGGCGATGGCGCGCTCGGGGTCGATGACCGGCCAGTCGGTGCCGAACAGCACCTTGTCCCGGCCCCACGAGTCGATGAAGTGCACGAAAGCCTCGGACCAGTACTTCGGCGCGTAGGCGTCCGAGCCGATATACACGTTCGGGTGCTTCCAGGCCACCGAGATCATCTCCTCGGTCCACGGCCAGCCGACGTGGATGCCGATGAGCTTGAGCTCCGGGAAGTCGCAGGCCACGGTGTCGAGCGTGATCGGCCGGCCGACACTGCGCAGCGGGCGGTCCTCGGAGTAGCGCAGGCAGTGCCCGACCTGCATCATGATCGGCACGTCCAGCTCGACGCACTTGGCGTAGAACGGGTAGACCTTGCGGTGATCTGGCGGCAGGTCGAACCAGTGTGGGTAGAAGTGCGCGCCGACGAAGCCCAGCTCCTTGACGGCGTACTCCAGCTCGCGGACGCCCTTCATACCCTCGGTCGGGTCGATGCCGACGAGGCCGGAGAAGCGGTCGGGGTGCTGAGCGATGATCGCCGCCGCGACCTCGACCGGCACGCGCCGCGAGACCGGATGGCCGACCGAGCCCGACTTGTTGGCCGCGAGCAGTGCCCGCTCGACGCCGGCGCGGTCCATCTTCTCCAGCGTCTGGGCGATGGTCAGGCCCTGCACGATCGACTGGTCCTGGCCGATCTTCTTCGACAGGAAGTTCGCCAGCCAGCCAGGCTGGAGGGCCGCCGTCTCGGCGAAGTAGACGGTGCTGATGATGTCGATGGCCTTTATCTGCTCCGTCATGGCCGCTTCCACTCCTGCGAACCTACCTGCCGCCGGCGCTACGCCGCCCCCTCTCGAAGGGGTACGCCGATGGGCTTTGCCCCGACTGCACTCCGCGTGCCGCGCGGGCGGCTTCTCCGTCGTCGCCGGTGGCCCGCGAGGGCGGCGCCGGCGTCGAAAAGCGTGCGGGTGATCACGCCGCCGACGGCGCCGGCTCGGGCACGGTCTCGCGAGCCGCGACGCCGAGGCGCAGCAGTGCTGCCAGGCCGAAGCCGAGGGCCAGCAGCAGACCGAGAAAGATGTTCATATCGCGCAGGTGCAGGGACGCGGTCCCTGCCCAGCCCAGGATGGCCAGGAGGGCGATGAGCGCCGCCCAGTGGAGCCACGCCGCGGTCGGCCGCGTCGGCGGCGCTGGCACGGCGGCGATGTCCAGGCCACGGCGCGCCTCGGGCAGCGCTGGCGCCGCGGCCGGTGCGGTGGCCACCACGCGGACGGGAGCGGCCGGTGGCGCCGGCCGCCGGCGGCCGATGCCCGCCGGCCAGAGGCGCTGCGCCACGAGGACTGTGCCCAGGAGCGCCAGCCCGACGACGTCGGTCTCCAGCCCGGGCTTGATCAGCAGGAGGGCGACCACCAGCAGCAGCGCCCGCTCGATCGCGTTCGCCGGGCGCAGCAAGTAGCCCTCGAGCCCCGCGGCTAAGGCCATGACGCCGATGTTCGCGCTGATGAAGGCCAGGGCCACCTCTTGCCACGGCCCCTGAAACAGAAGCTGCGGCGAGAAGACGAACATCCACGGCACGATGAAGCCGGCGAGGGCCAGGCGGCAGGCGAGCCAGGCGGTGCGGAACGGCGGCGCGCCGGCCAATCCGGCCGCCGCGTAGGCGGCGATGGACACCGGCGGCGTAACCGCTCCGATGACGGCGTAGTAGACGGCGAACATATGGGCGGCCAGGGGCAGCACGCCGAGCTGGATGAGCCCCGGGACGATCAGCGCGGCCACCGCCAGATACTCGGCGACGATGCCCATGCCCATGCCGAGGAAGAGCAGTACGGCCATCGTCAGCAGCAGCGCGAGCCAGAGCTGCCCGCCGGAGACCTGCAGCACCAGGGTCGCCATCTGGAAATGCGCCCCCGTGGCGTAGATCGAGCCGATGATCAGGCCGACGGCCCCTGTCGCCACCATAACCGGCACGGCCGCGCGCACGCCGTCCTCCAGCGCGAGCAGCAGGTTCGTCGGCGAGAGTCGTGTCTCTTTCTTCCAGAAGGTCACGATGATGGCGACCGCCAGCGCGGCGAAGCCCATCTGCGACACGCTGCGACCCAAAAGAATCATCGCGATCACGGCGATGAGCGGCAGCGCCAGGTGCCAGCCCTGCGCGAGCACACGCCCGAGCTCGGGCAACTGGTGCGCCGGCACGCGCACCAGGCCGAGCTGCTTGGCCTCGAAGTGCACCTGCCAATAGAGCGAGGCGTAGTAGAGCAGCGCGGGGATGGTCGCCGCCAGCGCGACCTCGCCGTAGGCGACGCCCATGAACGCGGCCATGATGAAGCCGACAGCCCCCATGACCGGGGGCATGATCATGCCTCCGGTGGAGGCCGTGGCCTCGACGGCGGCCGCGAAGTGCGGTGGATAGCCGATGCGCTTCATCAGCGGGATGGTGAACGTCCCGGTGGTGACGACGTTGGCGATGGCGCTGCCCGACAGACTGCCGAACATGGCGCTGGAGATGACCGCCGCCTTGGCCGGGCCGCCGGTCTGCCAGCCGGTGGCGGCCAAAGCCAGGTTGATGAAGAAGGCCCCGGCGCCCGAGCGACCCAGGATCGCACCGAAGATGATGAACAGCGTGACGTAGCTGGCGATCACGTCGAGTGGCAGGCCGAAAAGGCCGTGGCTCTGCATGAAGAGGAGCGAGACGAGGAAGCGCCACTCGGCGGGCGGGCCGACCAAGAAACCCGGCATCTGGTCGGCGACGAGCGGATAGACGAGGAAGAGCCCGACGACGATAACGAGCACCGGGCTGACGGCCCGCCGCGTGGCCTCGAGCACGAGCAGGATCTCGACCGTGCCCACGAGCACATCGAGATCCGACGGCACGCCCCAGCGCGCTTCGAACTCCTCCACGTCGACGCCGATGTATACGCGACACGCGATGGACAGGGCGACGAGCAGCAGGTCGACGGCGAACGGCCAGCTCGGTGGGTCGGACCACCGCCGCCGACCCAACGGGAAATAGAGGAACGTCAGCACCAGCGCGAGTGCCAGCACCGTCGACAGGAACATCGTCGCTGACGGCGGGATGAAGTAGCCGACAAACACCGAGAGCAGGCCAAGGGCCAGGGCGACGCCGCTGAGCACCGTGGCCAAGACGGTGCGGAGCGTCAGGCCCTTCGCCGTGAGCAGGCTCTGGAGGGGGCCAGCCTCGGCGGTCTCGTCGCGGGCGTACAGCGTCGCCATGCAGCTAGTCCCTGGCCTTGACCCCCTTCTCGGCGTAGTAGCGCGCGGCACCGGGGTGGACCGGGATGGTCACGCCGGCCAGCGCGTTCTCGAGGACGAAGTCCTTGCCCCACGCTCCAACCGTGCGGGCGTCCGCGACGTTGTCCCACCAGGCGGCGGTGATGCGATAGACCAGCTCGTCGGACAGATCGGCGCGCGCGGCGAACTGCGCCGTCGTGCCGACGGTGCGGTAGTCGTTGTCGAGGTACTTGTACGTGCCCTTCGGGACGATGACCTCTGGGTAACCCTTGAGGCCCTTCTTCAGCTCGGCGATGATGGGGTCCGTCAGGTGGAGGAAGCGGACCGGCGTGGTCTGCTCGACCTGCACGATCGTCGGGTAGGGCACCGGGCCGTGGAAGAAGAGCACGTTCACGTGCCCGTCTTGCATGGCCTGGACCTGGTTGGCGTAGTTGACGCCGACGTTGAGCACGCCGCCCTTGTCGCCGAGCTTGTCGATGTCGAGCCCCAGCGAGCGCAGCACGATCTTCCCGCCGTCGTACTGGATGCCGCCGAGGCGCTCGAGCACGGCCGTCCGAATGGGGTGCTTGGCCAGGTCCTCGACGGTCTTGAACGGGCTATCGGCGCGGGCGATGATACTGAACGCGCCGGGGTGCAGCGAGGCCACGTGCCGGACGACATCGTGCGGCTTCTCGTACGGCTTGCGAACGCCGGCGAAGGCGTCGTAGGCCACGTCGCCATAGGTCAGGGCGACCTCGTACTGCTTGTTCTGCAGCCCAACCATGTGCTGCGAGAGACTGCCGGGCACGGCGTTGGCCTGCACGCCCGGGACGTTCTTGTTGATGAGTTCCGCCAGCTTGGCAGCGGTGGGCGGCCAGCTTCCGCCGCTGCCAGAGCCGATGCGGATGAAGCGCACGTTGGGCTGGAAGTCTTTGCTGGCCGCGGGCTTGGCCGGCTGGGCCGCCGCCGCGGGCTTCTCGGCCGCCGGCTTGGCCGGCGCGGCGGCAGCCGGCGCCGGCGCCGCCGGCTGCGCCGGTTTCTGGGCCGGCGCCGGCGCAGCGGCCGGGGCGCTCTGCTGCGGCGGGGGTGCCGAGCAGCCCCCGATGGCCCACGCGATGGCCAAGGCCATGGCCGTGGCGGCGGTATAGTGTAGCCGTACCATGGGCTCTTCCTCCTAGGCGTGGTAGTTCCGGCTGGCGTCTGCTGAAGTGCGCCCCGTGAGGTGCCAGCGCGCTGCCGGTGCTCGGGTAGAAGCCGCGCCATCTCCTCCGCGCGAGGTCGGCCGCGGTCCGCGCGGATCGCGGGGGCGACGCTTGCCAACCAGCCCGCGCTGGCGAGCAACATCGTAGGTGGGGCGGCGCGTGGTGTCAAGGGCTCCTGTTGTCTCGCCTCAAGCGGCGCGGCACAATGGGGACCAAAGAAGGGCGGTGAGCGTGGCTCAGCGGGTCGTCCTCGCGTCGGCCTCGCCGCGTCGCAGCGAGCTGCTGGCTCTGCTCGGCCTGCCGTTCCGCGTCGTAGCCGCGGAGGTCGATGAGCGGCCGCGGCGCGGCGAAGCGGGGCGAGCCTTGGCCCGGCGGCTGGCGCGGGCCAAGGCCCTGGCCGTGGTCCCCGACGCCGACGAGCTGGTGCTGGCCGCCGACACCGTCGTCCTCCTCGGAGGTGCGATCCTCGGCAAGCCGGCTGACGAAGCGGAAGCGACGGCTATGCTGCGGCGACTGCGCGGCCGGCGGCACGAGGTGTACACCGCCGTCGCGGGGCGCGGAGCTACTGGCCGGCTGGTCGAGCGTGGCGTCGCCAGCCAGGTGTGGTTGCGGGCGCTGAGCGACGCCGAAATTGCGGACTACGTCGCCTCGGGCGACCCGCTCGACAAGGCCGGGGCCTACGCGGTGCAGAGCCAGGCCTACGCGCTCGTTCACCGCCTGGTCGGCTGCTATGCCAACGTCGTTGGCCTGCCGCTATGCGCCACGGGCGAGACGCTGGCGGCGCTCGGCGCGCACACGGGCGCGCGGGCCGTCTGCTACGAGATGCTCGGACACGACGTCGTCGTGCCGCGCGAGCCGGCCGGGCTCGCGCTTGGTGGTGCGGTGCAGCGCGCCGGCGGCGCCGATCGCCGGGAAGAGGAGCAGCGAGTATGACGCGGCGTGCCGCACGGCTGGGCATTTTGACGGGCGGGGGCGACTGTCCGGGCCTCAACGCGGTGCTTCGCGCCGCGGTCAAGGCCGCCGTCGGCGACCTGGGTTGGGAGGTGGTGGGCATCGAGGATGGCTTCGAGGGTCTGCTGGTGCCCGACAAGGTGCGCCAGCTCAGCCATGCTGAAGTCCGCGGCATTCTGCCGCGCGGCGGGACGATTCTCGGGACGACCAACCGTGGCAATCCCTTCGCCTACAAGACCGTCCGCGAGGGCCAGGTGGTAGTGGAGGACCGCTCGGCCGACGCGCTGCGCAGTATCGGCGAGCTGGGGCTGGACGGGCTGATCGTGATCGGCGGCGACGGCTCGCTCAAGATCGGCTACGAGTTCTCACGTCTCGGCGTGCCGGTGGTCGGGGTGCCGAAGACCATCGACAACGACCTCTCGGCCACCGACGTGACCTTCGGTTTCGACACCGCCGTCGTGACGGCGACCGAGGCCCTGGACCGGCTGCACACCACGGCCGAGAGCCACCACCGCGTCATGATTCTCGAGGTGATGGGACGGACTGTCGGCTGGATCGCCCTGCACGCCGGCATCGCCGGCGGAGCCGATGCCATCCTGATCCCCGAGATACCGTTCTCGATCCAGCACATCTGCGATAAGCTGCACGACCGCGTGGCCCACGGCGCCAAATTCAGCATCATGGTCGTGGCCGAGGGGGCCACGCCGATTGGCGGCGAGATGGTCATGCAGGAAGCGCTCAGCCGCTACCGCGAGGCGCGCCTCGGCGGCATCGGGCAGCGCGTCGGCGAGGAGCTGGCGGCGCGCGTCGCCCAGGAGGTGCGCGTGACCGTGCTCGGCCATCTCCAGCGCGGCGGCTCGCCGACCGCGTTCGATCGCCTGCTCGGCACGCGCTTCGGCGCCGCGGCCGTGCGCGTGGCCGCCGCCGGCGGCTGGGGGCGGATGGTCGCCCTTCAAGGCGGGGAGATCGTCGATGTCGCCCTCGAGGACGCGGTGGGACAGCTCAAGAGCGTCCCGCCGAACGGCGAGCTGGTGCGCACGGCGCGGGCGATGGGCGTCTCCTTCGGCGACGGCAGGTGATGCGCTACCAGCCGACGGCCAGCCGCACGGCCAGCGGCTCGGGGAGACCGGCACGGCGCATTCTGCGCTGTGTGCTGGCGATCGAATAGGCCACGCGACGGAACTCGACGCGCCGGCTGTCGGGGTCATACACGGCGTAGGCCGCGCGGGGGTCGCGGTCGCGCGGCTGGCCGACGCTGCCGGGGTTGATGATGAGGCGCGGCGTGCCCACGACGACCGTCATGCCCGGCTCGGCGTAGCGTGGCCGCTCGCTGTCCGGCCCCTCCTCGGCAAAGATCATCGGCACGTGGGTATGCCCCACCAGGCAGCAGGGCGTGCTGAAATGCGCGAAGCAGGCGTGCGCCTGCGCGGCCGTCAGCAGGTACTCCCAGACGGGGTTGCGCGGGCTGCCGTGGGTGATGGTCATCTCGCCGCGGACGACGACGAGGTCGAGGCCACGCAGGTAGTCGCGGTGCTCAGGGCGGAGCTGCTCGGCCGTCCACTCCAAGGCAGCGCGCGCCACCGGATTGAAGGTCTCCTCGCCGAGCTGGCCGATCGCCGCATAGTCGTGATTGCCTGGCACGCATACGAAGCGCGGGAAGGCGCGCAGGCGATCGAGGCACCCGTTCGGGTCCGGGCCGTAGCCGACGACATCCCCCAAGCACCAGACCTCGTCTACCTCGCCCCAGTCGGCAATGACGGCCTCGAAGGCCTCGAGGTTGGCGTGGATGTCGGCGATGACGGCGATACGCACGGACTGCTCCCCCGTGCCATTCTAGCCTAGGACCCGCGCTCGCGGCGCGCCTCTCGGAGGGGGAGATTAGCCCCATGCCCGCGGGATAGCACGGCGCGGCCGGGATCTCCCGCGGGGTGCGCCGAGCACGCCCTGCGAGCCACGGTCGTGGCTATAATGCTGACAGTGGTGGGGACAATCCGGCGGGACACCAGCGGGATCTGCTCATCGCCCCCGTGGGGCGACCACGGCGGGGTGAAAGCCCATTCTCCCGGGAATGGGCGGAGGCGGGCGAGACGCCCGCGCTCCCGGGCTGAGCGTCCCGATGATGGGCGCCCACCGCCGAGCAGGGCCGAGTGGGGATTCCAATGGTGGCGAAGCCCGCATTGGAGACCTGGGTCGGGGCGGGGCAAGCGCCCGCCGGCGAGGCCCGTTTTACCG
>JACQUS010000486.1 GCA_016210125.1 Chloroflexota bacterium
GATGTAGACCAGGCGACCCACCCGTATGCTCCTACTGTTATCGGCTGCCGAGCGCTGCACCTTCCGTGTGACAGCCGTGTCGCTGGCGTCACTATAGCACAGCCGCTCCGCCCCCGGCACGTGGCGCCGAGGGCACGCCGGCCCCCATGGTAGACTCGGTGAGTGATGCCGGGCCGGGCTGGGATTGCCCGTGCTCTCGGCGGGGGCCGTTCATCCTCCCCCTGCCGCTGCCCTACGGTGGGCGGAGACTTGGCGCTCAGGATAGGGATGACCGCGCCATCTGATCCTGCCGAAGCGGCCGTCCGCGCCGCCTTCACCCGTGACAGTGCGTCACGCGACCTGCTTGTCGCCGCCGCCGAGCGTTACCTGCTGGCCGTCTTCCCCGGCCTCATCGGCCTCGAGCAGCTCTGGGCGCACTATCACCCCGGCATCGGCCGCACGACCGACCCGCTGGAGCATACCCTCGAGGTGTTCGCCGAGCTCGACCTCGAGGGGCTCGACGAACGCGACCGGCGCACGCTCCTCTGGGCCACGCTCTTCCACGACGTCGGCAAGGTGCGCGACCCCCACTCGCGCGCCCACGCGCGGGTCAGCGTCGACCTGGCCCGCGGCCCCTTGGAGCGCATGGAGGACAATGCCAGCGTCCGGCACGATGCCCTGCGGCTGGTCGCGACGCACGACCTGCTCGGCCACTTCATGCAAGGCCACATCGACGCGCAGGACCTCCTCGGCGCGCTCGACTGGGACGCACGCCTGCTGGAGCTGCACCTGCGCTTAGCGGGTGCCGACATCCGCTCCATCCGCGGCCTGCGCGACATCGTCCCGCCGAGCCGGCTGGGGGCCGCGCGCGTAGCGCTGGAGCGCGCGCTAGTCCAGGCGGCGGAGCATGGCGGGCCGGCGGGCGCGCTGTAGACCCGCCGGGAGGCCCGCGCTCCCCGCAGTCGCCAATCCCGCTGGGCCGGTTGCTGCGTCGTCGTCGCCCTAGCGCTCGACCAGCCTCACCTGCTCGACCCACACGTCGTACTCGCGCCCGGCAACGACGACGCTGATCTCGAAGAGGTGCACCAGTCGCGGCCCGACATCGGGCTGGAGCAGGTCCTTTTGAAAGCGGAACCACCCGTTGGCGGCCACCGGGACCACCTCGGCCGGCGGCTCCTGCCCGTCGTCGATGACGAACTGCTGCACCCAGGTGTACTCCCGGCCGGTGACGTCGCGATATTTAACGCGCACGGCCAGCGGCGCGCGGCGTCTCTGGCCGGAGTCGGGCTCCTGGTCGGCGGCGGCGATCTTCGCGTCCAGCGTCAGCTCCAGCACCTGCGCGTCGGCGACATCGTGGTCGAGAGGCTGGACGACGGCGTGCTCGAGGTCGCGCGTTGCCGCGCGGCGCAAGGCGTGCAGCGCGCGGCGGCCGTTCTCGCTGGGCACGACGCGCACCTGGTCCGGCTCGGCGTCGTCGGGGAGCGGGGTGACGATCCAGAACTCCAGGCCTTCGACACCGGCGGTGAAGTCGCCGTTCAGCATCAGGTCCTTGCCGAGCGGGACGGGGCCGACGGGCTCGCCGTCCGGGCGCAGCAGGACGCGCTCGCCGCCGACCAGGCTGAAGGTCGCGCTGGCGGTGTGGACGCTGCCGCCGCCATGGTAGGCGACGAGGTCCATCCCTTCACGGCCGAGCTCCACCAAGTAGCTGCCCTCATCCAGCCGCAGCACGGCCGCGGGTGTCTCGACGTGGAACTGCCGCTGGAGGCTCAGCGGCAGCGCGACGTTGACGCGAGCGCGCCCGCTCTCGATGCGCAGTGCGATGCTTAGGAGGTCCTGGCGAAAGCGACCAGCGCGCGCTCCAAGGATCGCCACCGCGGTCTCGGGCCGCAGCTCGAGATTGGAGCGATCGGCGAAGACGATGAGCGCGCGGCTATTGGCGTCCGTGCGCACGCGGTCGCCGCTGCGTAGGGCGAAGAGGCCACGAACGACGCCCACCGGCTGGTCGCTGCCGGCGCGCTGCACGAGGACCGTCCCACCGGCGACGATCTCGACGAAGACCGGGGCCTCGACCGTCGCCGTGTCCAGAAACCACTGCATGGCCGCGCGCGTGCCGAGGACGATGGCCACTAGCAGCGCGAAGGAGGCGAGCAGGACGATCCAGGCGAAGCGCTCTGGATGCGCGCGCACGGACGCTCCCTACTCAGCCGCGCGTGGCACCCAGAGGCCACCCCGCCGCAGCATCCGCTGCCCACGCTCGTGGCGTCGCAGCTCGAAGGCCCGCTCGACGAGCGCCCGCAGCAGCGGGTGGACCGACGGCTCTCCGCCCAGCACCGTGCCGCCCGGAGGGCGCTCCAGCGCCAACGCTGCGGCCACGGCGCGCCGGGCATTGCGCTCGCCGCCACGGCGCAGCAGCACGTACGCGGTCTCCTCCAAGCGGCGGCGCCAGCGCTCGCGCGCCGGGGCGTCGAACAGCGCCGCGATGGCGCGCGTCACGGCGGTGACCGTCTGCTGGCGCTGCGCCTGGCCGGGCAGCACGAGACGCGCCTCCTGCGCCTCCGCCTCCGGATCGAACGGCGCGACAGCGTCGGGGTCGATCCCCCACGCCGCGAGCTCCGGCAGGTCCAACAGCGCTGGCGACTCCTCCAGGTAGGCGGGATTCCAGCGGATCTCGGCGACGTCGACGTGCTCGTAGATAAGCGGCCGCTCGTACGCGGTGCGCCCGGCCATGATGAGCTCGTACCACGGCAGCGTCTCGACCGGCACGGGCCGGTGTGCCTCCTGGGCGCGCGCGATCGCCTCGGCGATCAGGAAGCGCGCGTACGCCGCCGGGACCTCGATGTAGGTCGGCCACTCGCGGCCGAGCAGCTCCTGCCGCTCCTCCGCGAATCGCCGGCGGCCGAGGCGACGGTCGACGAACTCGCGCAGTCCGCCCTCGTCGCCGATCAGCGCAGTGAAGAGCACGATCCCGCCGGCCGCCTCGACGAGCGCGACATGCACGATGCGCTCGCCACGGGCGTCGATCGCCGAGGCCAGGCCGCCGAAGAGCTGGTACTCGTCGAAGGGCACCGGGCGCCGCCCGGGCGCCGGCGCGGCCGCCGGACGTACCCCAGCAGCGACGAGACGGTGGAGCGTGCGCCGCGCCAGCTTGCGCTGCTCACGATCCTGCAGCCGCTCGCCAAGGGCGGCCAGCGCGCCGGCGGCCTCGGCGGTAGCGAGCCGGCCGAGCGCATCGATGGCCGCGGCGGCCACCGCCGGACGCGCGCCGCCGGCGAGCGTCTCTAGCGCGGCGATGATTGCCGGCCGCGGCTGGCTGGCCAGGCTGCCCACGGCTGCAAGGGCCTCGCCCTCCGGCAGCCCGTCGATAGCGACGACCAAATCGCCGGCCTCCTCGGCCGGCAGAGCCGCCGCGGTCCTGTCGATGTCAGCCACACCTCGTGTCCAAAGGCTCACGCTGCGTCCTAGCGGCATGCTACGAGCAGCGCCCGAAGCGTGTCAAGGAAGGGCCAGCGTTGACGCAGGACAAGCCTGGTGATAAAGTAGGGCCACAATCGAAGATTGGTCGCGTTGCGAGCGACGGCGCGCTGCCACCGAGCAGGACGCAGACGAGCAAAGAGTCTGAA
>JACQUS010000437.1 GCA_016210125.1 Chloroflexota bacterium
AATACTTGTGAAAATACTTGTGAAAATACTTGTGAAGATACCAGTGGCAGGTTGCCCCACCCCGCCCCGAGAACGATCTCCAAAGATCGCCTCAGGCGACCTTTGGATTCCTCCGTTCTCATGACCGATGGTCGCGGCAAGCCGCCGGGGACGACGAGGCGGAACAATGGTTGCGTGCAGGTGTAGACCTCGCCTCCCACGCCACCCGGCCGCTGGCGACTGGACTACCGCAGCGCGTCGAGCAACGGGGTGACGTCGCGCCGCGTGAGGTCCAGGTCGACCCGCGCGCGCTGGCCCAGGATCGGCTGGCGCTGGGCCAGCATGTCCTCGTAGGTGGGCAGCTCGATCTGGTAGAACACGCCGATGGGGATGCGGTTGCCCCACTCATAGGACCTCTCGACCGCCTGAACCTTCTTGGCGACGACCTCGCCCGCGTTCGCGGGGTCGTGCACCTTCGGGTCGTAGCCGGTCGCGTCCAGCTTGTAGAGCCGCGAGCCGTTGCTCGGCCCGCTCTCGAACCACTCCTTGGTCATCAGATCGTTGTACGTCGGGCAGGTCTGCAGCACGTCGATGAACGACGTGCCGCGATGGCGGATGCCGGCGGCGATGAGGCTCGCGAGGTACTTGACGTCCAACGCGTAGCCACGGGCAATGAACGTATAGCCGGCGCTCACGGCCATAGCAATCGGGTTGATGCCGTCCTGGATCGCCGGCTCGGGCATCGACTTGGTCTTGACGCCGCGGCCGAGCGTCGGAGACGCCTGGCCCTTGGTGAGACCGTAGACGGCGTTGTTCATGACGATGTACGTGAAGTCGACGTTGCGGCGGCCGGTATTGACGAAGTAGCCGGCGCCGATGCCGTACCCGTCGCCGTCGCCGCCGACCGCCAGCACGGTGAGGTCGCGGTTGGCCAGCCGCATGCCGGTAGCCGAGGGCAGCGACCGGCCGTGGAGCGTATGGAAACCGTAGGCGTGGACGTAGTGCGGCGTCTTGCCGGAGCAGCCAATGCCCGAGATCACAGCCACGCGATGCGGCGGGATCTGGAGCTGCGCCAGCGCCGACTGCATGGCCGACAGGATGCCGAAGTCCCCGCAGCCGGGGCACCAGTTGTTGTGCGTGTCGGCCTTGTAGTCCTTCGCCGTGAACTGGACGGTCGTAGCCATACCGATCGATCCTCCCTCGATCCTATGCCGACAGGTGCGAGACGGCGACGCGGGCAGCTTCGCCGGTCAGCGCGCGGCGTAGCCCCTCGGCCAGCTCCTCCTGGGAGAAGGGCCGGCCGTCGTACTTGACGACCCAACGGTCGAGCGAGATGCCCGTGTGCTCGCGGATGAGCAGCCCGAGCTGGCCGGAGTAGTTGTTCTCGACCAGCACGGTGCGCCGCGCACGCTTGAGGATCTCGGCCACCGCGTCGGTCGGGAAGGGCCGCATAATGCGCATCTGCAGGAAGTTGCAGACGAGGCCGTCCTGCGCTAGCTCCTCCATCGCCTCCAGGATGGCGCCCTTGGTCGAGCCCCAGCCGACGAGTGTGACGTCGGCGTCAGCCGGGCCGTGCAGCGCAAGCTGCCGCGCCAGCGGAACCTCACGCGACGCGAGACCGAGCTTGCCCATACGCTTGTCCACGATCTTGATGCGCAGGTCGGCGGCCTCGGTGATATGCCCGCGCGGGTCGTGCTCGTCGCTGGTGGTCCAGAAGATGCCGCCCGGCTGGCCGGGGTGCGACCGCGGGCTGATGCCCGTCTCGGTGAAAGCGTAGCGCAGGTAGTCGTCCTGCCCATTCTGCTGCCAAAGGAGGCCACGGTCGACGTTGAGGCCGTCGAACGTCACGTCGTCGACCGTCGCGTAGGCCGTCGACAGGTACTTGTCAACCAGCACGACCACCGGCATCTGGTAGCGATCGGCCCAGTTGAACGACTCGAACGAGTCCTCGATCATCTCCCTGGTATCGCCGGGGGCCACCACGATGCTCGGGAACTCGCCGTGCCCCGACTGGAGTGCCAGGCGAAGGTCGGACTGCTCCTGCCGCGTGGGCAGCCCTGTGCTCGGCCCACCGCGCTGCCAGAGGAAGACCACCGGCCCCGGCGCCTCGCTCATCGCCGCGAAGCCCAGGCCCTCGAGCATCAGCGAGAAGCCCGGGCCGGACGTCGACGTGGAGACGCGCACGCC
This sequence comes from Chloroflexota bacterium, assembly GCA_016210125.1. Classification (GTDB taxonomy): domain Bacteria; phylum Chloroflexota; class UBA6077; order FW602-bin22; family JACQUS01; genus JACQUS01. Next base: position 2,167 of record JACQUS010000437.1, read on the forward strand.
GCCGTGCGCCGCGCCGACGGCCATGTTGATACACGAGATCTCGTCCTCGCACTGCACGACGAGGAGGTCGTAGTTCTTGGCGTTGGCCTCCAGGTACACGCTCTCGTCCGTCGCCGGGCTGATGGGGTAGTACGTCTGGAAGGCGAGGCCGGCCTTCAGCTTGGCGACGCCGACGGCCACGCTGCCGCGGATCATCATCGGCAAGCGGGCCGGCCGCGGCATCTTAGCCAGGCTGTAAGCAAAGCTGGCGGCGTAGCGCTCGCGCACGTAGCCGTACGCCAGCTCGGCCGCCTGGACGTTCAGCGCCGCCAGGGGCGCGCGACGGCCGGTGAAGCCGGCGCGGACGACCTCGGCGAAGAGGCTCAGATCGAAGTCGAGCAGCGCCAGCGACGCAGCGACGGCGATAGTGTTTTGCACGACGCGCATGCGGCCGACCGGGCCGGTGTGGCCGGTCGCGGCCATCGCCTGCTTCAGCATCTCTTCGTACGGCACGGGGCAGTAGACCAGGTCGTCGCGGCCGCACGCGGCCTGCGGATTGCGCTTGCTGGCGGCGTCGTACACGACGCCGCCGCCCGGGCTCACCTCGTGCAGGTGGCCGCTGTGCTGCGGAAACTCACTGTGCGGGTCACCATACAGGGTCTCGTCGTCGAGCGCGACCACCACGTGCACGCGCTCCGAGAGAACACTGTGGTCGCGCGTGTCCGCCCGCACGCGGTAGTAGCTGTGCTCGCCCATAATGTTCGAGTGGTACTCGATGTTGCTGAACACCCGGAGCCCGCCGCGCAGACACGCCTTGGCGAACGTTTCGGCAGAGACGTTGATGCCGCTGCCCTGCGGTCCCCCGATCAGCCAGGTGATGTCGCTCTCGTGCACGCCTCATCCTCGCAGCGGGTGTTCGCCCGGGCGCGCCGCGGCTCGGTTCGGCTCCTGGGCGCGGCGGCCTCTCGCGCCCGCGCTGAAGCATCGGGCCAACCGGATGCCAATGCGCTAGGCAAGGCACGCCAATGCAAGTATAGCCCGTCGCCACGCGCTACGCGAATGCTGGGGCAGCCGGGCGGGCAGCGGCACACCCGAAAAGTCGGCCGATAGAAGCGGTACGACAAAGGCCGGGAAGGAGTCTGGCGCGGGAGGGTGTGCCGGCACATCGTCCGCGGCGCGTTGCCGTTGGGGCGACGCCGGGCTGCGCCCCGCATGCGCGCGGCCGAGCGATGGGCGAACACGAGGTTCGCCCCTACCAAGCGAGGCTCAACCTGCGTCTGCAAACGCGCCCTAAGGCCGCCGGCCCTAGCCGCGCGCGGCCGCCGGAATCTGCCGCATCTTCTCGATGATGGCGTCCGCCACGTGTGATGTACCGACCGCCGTGGGGTCGTCGGGGCGCGGCTTCATGTCGTAGGTCACCGATCGGCCCTCGGCGATGACCTCGGCCATAGCCCGCTGCACACGGGTGGCAGCGTCGTGCTCACCCAAGTGGTGCAGCATCATGATGCTGGAGAACATCAGGGCCATAGGGTTGACCTTGTTCAGGCCGGCATACTTCGGCGCGCTGCCGTGTACGGCCTCGAAGACGGCGCACTCCGGGCCGATATTGCCGCCCGGCGCGATGCCCAGCCCGCCGACGAGGCCGGCGCAGAGGTCGGAGAGGATGTCGCCGTAAAGGTTCGGCATGACTAGGACGTCGTACAGCTCCGGCTTCTGGACGAGCTGCATGCACATGTTGTCGACGATGCGGTCCTCGAACTCGAT
>JACQUS010000439.1 GCA_016210125.1 Chloroflexota bacterium
CCCCCTCAGGACTCCCCCATCCCGGCCACTGCCTCGTAGGGGAGCGCTCACGGACCGGCCTGGGCCTCGGCGAGCACCGCGAGCATCGCCGCATGGATGTGGCCGCTCGTGGCCAGCACCTGGCCACGGCGCGGACCCGCGGGCCCGCCCTGCAGGTCGGTCACGGCCCCGCCGGCCTCGCGGACGAGCAGCAGCCCGGCGGCGAGGTCCCACGGCCCGAGCCAGTCCTCCCAGAAGCCGTCGAAGCGGCCGGCGGCGACGTACGCCAAGTCGAGCGCCGCCGAGCCGGCGCGGCGCACGGCGCGAGCGGCGCGAATGAGGCGCTCCCAGCGCCGCAGCGCGAGCGGGTAGTTGGCGCGGTCGTAGGGAAAGCCAGTCGCCAGCAGGCCCTGGTCGAGCGGCGTGGCCGGCGCGACGGCTAGCCGCCGGCCGTTGAGCCACGCGCCGCGGCCGCGCTGGGCGACGAAGCACTCCTTGCGCGTGGGGTCGTAGGTCACGGCGCACTCCAGGTCACCGGCGCGCTCGTAGGCGATCGATACGGCGAAAACCGGATAGCCGTGGGCGAAGTTGGTCGTGCCGTCGAGCGGATCGACGTACCAGCAGTGCTCGGGCGTGCCGCCGGCGCCGCGGCCCTCCTCGGCGACGACGGCGTGGTGGGGATAGCGGGCGCGAATCGTCTCGACGATGAGTGCCTCGGCGCGGTGATCGTAAGCCGTGACGAGGTCGATCTCGCCTTTGAGGGTGACGGCCTGGCGGCGGCCGAAGCCGCGCCGGAGCAACGCGCCAGCGCGCCGCGCGGCGCGCAGAGCAACGCCCAGCGGGCTATCGGCAGCAGGTGCGTCCATCGCCGGCCAGTATAGCGCGTGGCCGTGTCGAGCGGAAACGGGACGCACGGCCGTGGCCTGCAAAGGTCGGTAGATGTGCCGCGAGCGGCAAGCAGGGCCGGCGAGTATGCTGTATCCCAACGCACGCACGCGGCTGGGGCAGACGGTGGCGGACCGAGAGCAAGCGTCTTTCGGCGGCGAGTCGCCCAAGGAGCGCGTTGAGCGGCTCCTGGGCGAAGGCACGATGCCACGGAGGGCAGTCGAGCAGGCCGAGCGACTGTGGCGCGAGCGACTTCAGCACGGCGTAGAGATGCCGAATGGGGAGATCGTAAGGATCACCCGGAATGACCTTTACCATGCCATCATCGATCCCCGCATCTGGCGGCATCCCGAGCGCATTGCCCTGGCCATCGCTCACGTCTTCGAGATACGGGCGCTTAAGCAGGGAAGGCGACAGGCGCTCAGCCGGTGGAATGAGGGCGGACAGGAGCTTTTGGCCGTCGTGATCCTCGAAGGCGGTCCTCGCTTGTGGTCGATGCATGTGATCAACGAAAAGCGCGTTCGGCGGTATAATCGCGCTGGGGGCGAGGTCCTATGGAAACAGTCAGAGCGACCATAGAGTGGACGCCGGAGATCGATCGGTTTGTCCTGTGGGCAGAGGATCTGGTTGGCAGCGCCTTCGTGCCTGAGCCAATAGGCGACGATCCGCTCGCCTCGCTGCTCCTGGAGGTCGACGAGGACGAGCGGGAGACCGGCCGCGTCGTCGGCGTGGAAATGGCGATTTTGGAGTTCGACCGTTGGGGCGACTTGCCCACATTGGATCGGCCCTGGCAGCTCCGCGGCTGGGAGCCGCTGCCACTCGACGCGCTCCTGAAGCGCGTGCAGCGGGAGCTGCGCCAGCGCCAGCGCCGGCTCAAGGCGGCACAGCGCGGCGTATCTGCACCGGAAGGGTAGCCGTGGCCGTTGATCGCGGCGTGCCGCCCGAGGTCGAGCAGGCGATCCAGACGGTGCTCCGCAGCGAGAGCCCCGAGCACGCCAGCGCGCTGCTGGCGAACATGGCCAATCGCGTCGTCGCCGAGCTGCACAAGCTGGCGCGGACGCAGGCCAACGAGCAGCGGGGCAAGCCGCAGTGGGGCCGCTGGGCGGCCCTGGTCAACGCCTCGCGCGACGCGGTGCTGAAGCTCAGCATGTGCCGCGAGACGGCCGCCGAGCTGGCTGGCAAGGCCCCGCGCGCGCGCCGCGCGCCGAGCCGCGCCGAGGCCGGCCCGCCGGGCGGCGGCTAAGGACCCCGCCGGGACAGGTCCGCTGCGCGTCGGGAGCGGGCGCCCGTCAGGGCCAATCCTCGGAGGGACGGTGCGCGTACGTAAGAGGAGACGAGCCGGCGCGACGGGTGAAAGGCGGGACGGGAGCGTGGAGCGCCTCAAACCCGGCTGGTGGGCCGAGCAGCGCGTCTGCCCGTTCTGCAGGCTCGTGCAGTCCGAGCGGCGCTATCGCTGCGCGGACTGCGGGAGCGAGCTGACGGCGCTCGACCACCTGCGCCCTTGGCGCCGCCTGCGCCGAGCGGCAGCGCGGCTGGGGCTGGGCGAGGAGACGCGCGCCGCGGGGATTCTCCTCGCCTTGCTGAGCTTGCCGCTCGTCGCCACCTATTTCGGCGTGCAGTTCGCTTTGGCCTTCCTCCGCCCGGCGTCGCGTTTCGGCCCGGAGGCGGCGCGGCTCGCTGAGGTCGTTGGCCTGGCCTTCTTCGCCGCCATCGCCGCCGTCCTCGGGCTGGCAATTTGGGCGCTCATGGTGCGGCGGAACGCCTAAGCTGAAAATGGCCCTCTCGGGCTGGTTACCCCGCCCCACTGCAAAGTGAGTCCAGAGGGGCTTCGCCCTTCTGGACTCCCCATTTTCATCCCCGATGGTCGCCCCAGGGGCGAAGGGCAAGTAATACGGCTTTGCCCCGACGACGGCATGGAAATCGCCACCGGGCGATCGCTCCGGCGGGCGATGACCACCTAAGCGCGCTTCCGCGTCGCCACCCGGGAGGTAGACGCCGAGGACACTCGCGCCTCTGCACCCCCCTTGCGACCGTCGCCCAGGCGACGCACCACCTCGTAGAGCACTGGCTGCCAGTCGCGTAGCCGCGCCTGGTCGAGGCGCAGCACGCCCGGCCGCACCGTCGCCGCCTGGCCGGCCGGCGCGCAGGCCGCTCGTAGCACCTCCGCGGGCAGGGCCGTCGAGACGACCAGGACGATGGCCCCGTCGCGCCGGCTGATCGCCTCAACGCCGGCCTGCTGCGCCAGCACCTTGAGCTCGACGACGTAGAGCAGGTTGAGCGCCGGCTGCGGCGGCGGCCCAAAGCGGTCGCAGAGCTCGGCGCCCAGCGTGCCTACCTCCTCCGCCGTCGCCGCGTCGGCCAGCCGCTGGTAGAGGTTCAGGCGCTGCGCCGGATCGGCCACGTAGCTCGCCGGCAGGTGCGCCGCCAGCGGCAGATCGACCGACACCGACTGCTTCACCGCCAGCGGCTGGCCGCGCAGCGCGTGCACGGCCTCGGCGAGCATGCGGCAGTAG
>JACQUS010000443.1 GCA_016210125.1 Chloroflexota bacterium
CGACTCGCCCCGGCGAGGGGACGGGGGGTGAGGTAGCACCCGCGGCCAGCCATTCGTCGAGCACCGCGGTGGCCTCGGCCGCGCGCGGCGGCGGCCCGGCCGCGCGGCGCTCGCCGGCGATGACGAACGCGTCGCCCGGCAGCCGGCCCCGATCGTCGCCGGGCAGGCCCGACGGGACGAGGAACCGGCGCGCCGCCAGGTGCTCGCTCTCGATGGCCTCGGCTATCGTCAGCGCTGGGGCGCAGGGGATGCCGCGGCTCTGCGCGTCGCGCAGCAGCGCCTGGCCGGGCTGTTGGAGCAGCCAGGCGAGCAGCAGTGGCTCCAGCTCCTCCCAGTGCTCGCCGCGGCCGGCCAGGGTCGCGAAGCGTGGGTCGCTGGCCCACGCGGGATTATCCATCATCTCGACGAAGGCGCGCCAATGGTGGTCCATATAGGCCACGATGACCGCCCAACCGTCGGCAATCGGCAGGTAATGGTTGGGCGTGCGCAGGCTGCGCACCTCGTGGCGGCCTAGCACGAAGCCGCCGAAGGCCCACATGGTGTGCTCCCAAACGAGCATACAGGCGAGGGCTTCTTGTTTCGAGATCTCGACCAGCGTGCCCCGGCCGCCACGATCGCGGTTCAGCAGCGCCAGCATGGCCCCGACGGCGCCGACGACGCCGCTGACGAACTCGCCCAGATTGGCGTTCGGGCGCAGCGGCGGCTCGGCCTCGGCGTCGCTGGCGTGGTCGGGATAGCCGGGCGTGGCGAAGGCGATGCCGCTGGCAGCGAGCAGGACAAGGTCGTCGGCGCGCTGGCCGGCGCGGGGGCCTTGCTCACCGAATGGGGTCAGCGCCACCACGCTCAGGCGCGGGTTGGCCGCCTGGAGCGCTGCCGCGCTGCGCTCCAGCGGCGAGGCGGCGAGGTCGCGCTGCTCGTGGATCAGCACGTCGGCCGCCTCGGCCAGCCGGCGCAGCGCGGCGCGGCCGGCCGAGGTCGCCAGGTCCAGCCGAACGGTGCGCTTGCCGCGATTGAGATACGCGAACAGCCCGCTGCGCTCGACATCCGGCCGCTCGCCGGGAAACGGACCCTCGCGGCGCGCCGCGTCGCCCTCCGGCGGCTCGACCTTCACCACGTCGGCGCCGGCGTCAGCGAGCAGGCGCGCCGCGTAAGGCACGGCGACGAAATCGCCCCACTCCAGCACGCGCACTCCGCGCAGGGGGGCATGCAGCGATCGTGCGCTCGGCTGGGCCACAGGCACGCGCTCAGGCAGGGAGATCGAGCTTGTAGGCGCGGATGGTATTCTCGCGCAGCAGCTTGCGCTTTGGAATCGGCCGCAGTTCTAGCTCCTCGATCTCGCGGATGGCCCGCTCGATGTCGACCACCGGGAAGTCCGTGCCGAAGATCACTTTGTCCTGGCCGAACGTGTTGATGAAGTGCACGAACTCCTTCGCCCAGTACCGCGGCGCGTAGGCGTCGCAGCCGATGTACACGTTGGGGTGCTTGTAGGCCACGGAGATCATCTCCTCGGTCCAGGGCCAGCCGATGTGGATGCCGATAAGCTTGAGGTCTGGGAAGTCGCAGGCCACCGTGTCCAGCGTGATCGGCCGGCCGACGCTGGGCAGCGGGCGCTCGGCGGAGTAGCGCAGGCAGTGGCCGACCTGCATCTGGATCGGGATGTCCAGCTCGACGCACTTGGCATAGAACGGGTAGACCTTGCGGTGGTCCGGCGGCATCTCGAACCAGTGCGGGTAGAAGTGCGCGCCGACGAAGCCCAGCTCCTTGATGGCGTGCTCCAGCGCGCGGACGCCCTTCATGCCCTCGGTCGGGTCGATGCCCGCCAGGCCGTAGAAACGGTCGGGGTAGCGCTGCACGACGTCACGCACCACCTCGTACGGGAGCTGGTAGTTCGCTGGGTGGCCGATCGGGCCGCACTTCGCGGCGATCAGAAACGCGCGCTCAATGCCGACGATGTCCATCTTCTCGAGGATGCGCTCGATGGGCAGGCCGCGGACGGTCTCCTCCGGCGCGCCGATCTTGTTGCCCAGAAAGTCAAAGCTCCACTTCGGGCGGTAGTTCTGCACGACCTCCGGCGTCTGGAGGTTCATCACCGCGTCGATGGCCTTGATGTCCCCGATGGCCAAGCCAGCCCTCCCATATGTGTGCTGGAGCGAGCATATAGCACGAACCGTCGCGCGACGCAAGCATGGCCGCTAGGCGTCGAAGCCGAGCCCGCGCTCCTTCAGGCTCACCCATCTGCCATGGCCGATGACCACGTGGTCCAGCACCTCGACGTCGAGCAGCCGCCCGGCGGCGACCAGCTCGCGCGTCAGCGCCACGTCGTCCGGCGACGGTGTCGGGTCGCCGCTGGGGTGGTTGTGCACGGCCACCACGGCGACGCCGTTGTGGCGCACCACCTCACGGAAGACCTCGCCGACGCGCACGTGCGCGCTGGTGACCGTGCCGTCGTAGAGACGGCGGCTGGCGATCACGCGGTTCTTCGCGTCGAGAATCAGCACGCGGAACTGCTCGTGCTCCAGGGCGGCCATCTCCAGGCGCAGCAGGTGCGCCACGTCGGCCGGCGAGCGCACCTGCACGCGCTCCTCCGGCTGCTCGAGGTGGAAGCGGCGCGCCAGCTCGAAGACCGCCTTCAACTCCGCCGCCTTGGCCGCGCCGACGCCGCGCTGCCGCTGGAGCTCCGTGAGCGGCACGCGGGCCAGCCCGGTGAGCCCGCCGCAGCGCACGAGGAGGTCCTGGGCGAGCTGAGTCACCGGGCGGCCCGGCGTGCCACTACGCAGGACGATGGCCAAGAGCTCGTGCGTCGCCAGCGCGGCGGCACCCTGCTGGATCAGCCGCTCGCGCGGGCGCTCGGTCGGCGGGAGGTCCTTGATCCCAGGCAGCCACTCCGGCGCGCCGGCCGGCTCCTCGGAGACTGCGCGCACGGCCACACGGCCAGCGCTGCGCCGCGCCCACGGCATCGCACACCACCTCCCACTGGCGGCCGCAACGCTCGCCTCGTGTCGGTGCGGTCCCACCTTCAGCCGCTCCCTGGTCGACCCCTCCGCCACACCCGCGAATCGGCGCAGGTATGCGACGACGATGTGCTGGACGCGTCATCCTCGTCCACCGCCGCGTTGGCTGAGTCTGAAGGGGACGCGGCCTCGCGCCTCGACGGAGGATACCGACGCCGCACGGCTCATGCAACGTTGGGCGCGGTTCTCGTCGCCCGCTCGCCACAGCCCCTCTGCTGCGGCTCCGTCACGCTGCTGGAGCGACTTGGTCGACGACTTCGTACACGCGCACCGGTCGAGCACTGCCTTCCACGGTCATCTCTCCCACCTCGCGGGCCTGCACATGACCCCGTGCAGCAAGCAGCGTTCGCTCGGTAATCAGGATCTGCCCCGGCGACGCCGTATCGCCAAGGCGGGGGGCCAGATTGACGTTGTTGCCAATGACCGTGTATTCGAGGCGCGCTGGCGATCCGATATTGCCGACCGTCACGTAGCCAGTGCTGATCCCGACGCCGATATGCAAGGTGTCTTGTCGATCCAGGAACCACCCCTTTTGCAGCTCGGCCAACCTCGCCCGCATGTCCAATGCCATGCGTATGGCTCGTTCTGCATGGTCGTCGTAAGGGACCGGGTCGCCAAAGAAGACGAGCAAGCCATCTCCCAAGTACTTGTCCAGGGTGCCGCCGTGCTCGAAGACGATGTCCGTCATGGCCGTGAAGTAACCATTGATGAGGTCTATCAGCTCTTCCGGTTCCATCCGCTCCGAAAGCGCCGTGAATCCCCGAATGTCGCTGAAGCAGACAGTCAGATTCTTGCGGGTCGTGGACAGCTTTACGTCGCTCTGCCCGGCCAGGATAGCGTCAGCCACCTGCGGCGACAGGTAGCGCTTGAGGACCCGCGCGTGCTCGATCTCCCGCAGTTGCTCTGCCACCTTTTGCTGGAGGTTTTCGTTCAAATCTCGGAGCTGCCGGTACAGCCCGTCTAATTCCGCGGTCATTTGGTTGACCCGCTGTGCGAGCACGCCGAGCTCATCTTGATTCTCAACATGGACGTGTGTGGAAAACTCTCCCGACCCGATGCGTTCCAAGCCTTTGCCGACCTCGTTCACGGGCCGGATGACGACCTGAGCGAAAACGTATCCCAAGGGGAACGCAAGGCCGGTGGCCAGAAGCGCCAGTAGCATGGTCGCGAACTGCTGCCCGTGGCTGTTCTGGTCTGTCTCGGCCACCCATGTCCTTAGATCGGCATTCAACTGCTCGACCAATTGTCCCAAAGACGCCTCTGCCATCCTTTGCAGCGGTCCTAACGAGAGCAGCACCGCCTGCGCCTCGGCAGCATTGCCCGCCCGGTAGAGCTCATCCGCGCGAGCAACGACCCTACCGTAATCGCTGAAGCGGCTATCCACCTCCCGCACGCTCGGCAGGCGTTTTTCCGCCTCCGCCACCTGGGTTGAGCGCGTAGCACCTGTCAACGCGGCCGGATGCGCCGGGGGCGGGACGGTCTTCAGGTGCGTGAGCTCAGCGATGATCCTCTGTCTCAGCGTCGAGATGTCCTGCAAGACTGCTTCGTCGCGTGCGCTGCCCAGTCTGGCGAGGGCCTCGACCAGCGCGCGCAGGTTGGCCTGCACGCGAAGAGCGTGGTCGAGCCAGTGCTGGGTGACCCGGCCCTGATGGGTGCGCAAGTGCATCTCCTCGGTCTGCGCCCAGCCCAGCCATCCGGCGGCGAAGACCATCGCGCTCAGAATGACGAAGCCCATCAGAAGCTTGTTCTGAAAGCTCGCCCGCATCTTGGCGATGCGCCCCACCGCGTGTGCGTCGACGTTCGCCCGCCGCAGAAGCGCGTAGTAGAGCCAGGCCTGGAGAGCTGATAGGAGCGTGCCGACAGGAAGAAACAACGGCAAAGACCAGGGGATGCGCGACACCCGCATCCCCTCTGGTGTCACCCCGCTGACGGGCCAGTGGAAAGGAAGAGCGGGCACATTATAAAACAGCACGCCTGGCGGGATAAAAAAGGGACTGTCAAGGAGCACCGGAGCCAGATTCCACAGAGGGTATGGGCGTGGCGGCTCCGCAAGAATCGAGACTACAACCACCGCCACCAGGCTTACCACCGCGGCAGCCAACCCGCCCAGCGCGCCGGCGAGCGCCGCGGCGCCAGTCCCGGCGACGGAGCGGCCGGCCCTATGCACGGCGTAGACCCCAGTGGCGAAAAGGGGGACAAAGGCCATCGGCCACACGACCCGCAACTCAGTCCAAAATATCAGCAACATCAAGAAGGCCATCAAGAGCCCTGTAACGAGCCCGGCTCTGAGCGACTGCCTGAGCAACATGGCCCCCTCCTCTATGTGAGGTCCCCTTGCTGCTAATCGTGCTATGCCGTTGTTCGCAGGCAATCGTCACAGGGCAGAAATCATGCCAGAAATAGGTGTTCGCGGATATCCTACTACCTAGTCTTGAACATGACAAGGCGGACTCACCCTTCGCGGACCACTGCGGTTCGCATCCGCAAAAGTGCAGCCAAACAACGTGCTATCGTTAAGGGGCGATCAGCGCGCGGACCGTACCTCCGTTGGGACACGCGAGGGCGGTGGCGGCCGGAACCTCTGGGAATGTCGTGGATGAAATCCGGCCAAATGGACCGCGGCTTGTGGAAGAGCCCACAAGGAGGGTACGCACGGTGGTCTCACCGCGGCTTCCCGCACACGTTGGCAACGTCCTGCTGGCCGCCCTGGTGCTCGATGTCCTCTCCTGGCCGCCGCTGCTGGTCGGCGCGTGGCTCGCCGAGAGCGTCGCCGCGCCCGGCTTCGCCAGCGGCGAGCTGCCGACGCTCTTCTGGCCGGCGCTCCTCATCGGGCAGTACGTCGGCTGGGTCGCCGTGGTGGCCATGGCCGACATCGCGACGAGCGGTCGCCGCGCGCCGCGGCACTAGCCTAGGTCTTCCGCTCCTGCTCCGACGCGCGCTCGGGCGCGCGCTCGGCATCCTCGCCGGCGGAGCTGCGGCGGAACTCGCGGATGCCACGGCCCACCGCGCCACCGAGATCCGGTAGCTTGCCCACGCCGAAAATGATGACGACGATGACCAGGACCAGCCCCAACTCCCACGGTCCGAGACTTGGCATAGCCTCACTCCCTCTCTACCCGGCCACGCCAGGAGAAGCACTCTGGCGCTCCGGCCGTCGGCCGGGCGCCGTCGCTATCACCGCTAATTGTACTCCTCCCATGCGTTCGTCGGCTCGGCGGCGTGTTACAATCCCATCGCGCGGAGGGCCGACGGTGCCGGCGACGCTGTGGATCGACGGCGGCGGCTGTCGCCTGGCGGCGCACCTCTACCTGCCGGGCCGTCTCCCGGCGCCAGGGGTCGTCATCTGCCACGGCTTCGGCAGCCGCAAGGAGAACCACGCCGACCTGGCCACGCTGCTAGCAGCGCACGGCTATGCAGTCCTGGTGCCCGACCTGCGCGGGCACGGCCAGAGCGGCGGCACGCTCGATGGCGGCGAGCTGGGCGACCTCCTCCGCGCGCTGGATACCCTGGCGCAGCGGCCGGAGGTGCAGCCGGTACCGGTCGGCTTGCGCGGCTCGAGCATGGGCGGGCGGCTGGTCTTGGAAGCCGCGGCCCGCGATCCGCGCGTCCGTGCGGTTGTCGCGGTCTGCGCGGCCGACCCGGCGCGCTTTCGTCAGCGGCTGGCCGACGCCGCCTGGGTCGGCGCGGCGCGCGAGGCCGGCGTCCGTCTCGATCCCGACGCGCTGCGCGCCGACCTCGCCGACGCGGATCTTCGGCCGACCGTCGCGCGGCTGGCCGGGCGAGCGCTCCTCTTCGTCCACGCCGAGGGCGACGAGTCCGTGCCGGTGGCTGCGAGCCGCTGGCTGTACGCCCAGGCCGGCGAGCCGAAGCGACTGCTCGTCCTGCCCGACGGCCACCACGGCTCGGCGCAGCACGACGCGACGGCCCACGCGGCGACGCTGGCCTGGTTTGACGAGCACCTGCGATGCCCGCGGTGACGGGCCGCATCTTCATCGCCACCTCGCCGGAGCGCACCTTCGACTTCGTCGCCGACCATCGCAATGCGCTGCGCTTCATGCACGGCTTCGACGAGTTCCGCCCGCTCGGCGCCGTCACGAGCGGAGTTGGTGCGCGCGTTCGCGCCCGTGGCCGCTTGCTTGGCGTTCCCGTCACGGCGACGATGGAGATCACCGCCTACGAGCGGCCGTTTCGTCTCGCCAGTCGCTCGTATGACGGCGTGGAGGGCACGGCCCTCTGGGAGTTCGCCGCCGAAGAAGACGGCACGCTCGTCACGTTTGCGAGCACCTACCGCTTACCGCCCGTCGTGCGCGGGCCGCTCAAGCATCTGGCCATGCGCGCCGTCGAGGACAACACCACGCAGACGCTGCGCAAGCTCAAGCGCGCGCTGGAAGAGGGCTGAGGACGGCTGATGGACTTCGCCGCGCAGCGCGCCGAGCTCGTCATGCATCTGGCCCAGGCGGGCATCGGCGACCTGCGCGTGCAGGCGGCCTTCGGCCGCGTGCCGCGCGAGGAGTTCGTGCCGCCGGAGCATCGCGCCAGCGCCTACGCGGACGCGCCGCTACCCATCGGCCACGGGCAGACGATCTCGCAGCCGCTGATGGTCGCGCTGATGCTGGAGGCGCTGGACCTCCAGCCCGGCCACCGCGTGCTGGAGGTCGGCACGGGCTCCGGCTACCAGGCGGCCCTGCTCGCCGAGCTGGGCGCCCGCGTGGTCAGCGTCGAGCGCATCGCTGAGCTGGCCGAGGCGGCACGGGGCCGGCTGGTGCGTCTCGGATACGCCGACGTCGAGGTGGTCGTCGGCGATGGCTCGCTCGGCTGGCCGCCTGGCGCGCCCTACGACCGCGTGGTCGTCGCCGCCGCCGCGCCGCGGCCGCCCGCGCCGCTGACGCGGCAGTTGGCCGACGGCGGGCGGCTGGTCATCCCCACCGGCACGCGCGAGATGCAGGCGCTGCTTGTGCTCGATCGTGTGGGACAGAACTGGCGGCGCCATTTTCGCGGCTCGTGCCGCTTCGTGCCCCTAGTCGGCGCGGCGGGCTGGCCCGAGGGCGACCAGCCGCC
>JACQUS010000440.1 GCA_016210125.1 Chloroflexota bacterium
CCGCAGCGTCGCCCGCACGTCGACCGCGCCGCGCTCGTCGCGCACGAGCGCCACCGGCTCCTCCACGAGCACCTCCGCGTGCGCGAGCCCCCGGCGCGTGGCGAAGATTGGCAGGATGACCGCGCCGGTGCGCGCGGCGAGCACCGCTGGCCCCTCCTGAAAGGTCGCCAGCCGGCCGAAGAATGGCAGCGGCACGCCGCCGCCGAGCACGTCGCGGTCGAGCGCCAGGGTGACGATCTCGCCGCGGCGCAGCGCGCGCACCGCCTCGCGCAGTACCGCCGTCCCGAGCGGCAGGAAGCGCATGCCGTGGGTGGCTCGCAGCCGTGTCACGAAGTCGCGGAGCGCCGGCGGCTCGATCGGCTCGACCGGGACCATAACCGGTAGGCGCAGCGCCGCGGCGAGGTGCGTCACAGCGTCGAACGGGCCGAGGTGCGCGGTCACGACGACGACGCCCTTGCCGCCGGCCAGCGCCGCGTGCAGTCGCTCGACGTGGCGGATGCTCACGCGCGCCGCCACCGCAGCCGAGCTGAGCGCCGGCAGGCGGAAGAGCGCGAGATAGTTCAGTGCTGCCGTGCGGAACACGCCGCGCACGGCCTGGCGCAGTCGCGCCGGCGAGGCGGCCGGCGCGAGCGCGGGACGCAGGTTTGCCGCCACCTGCCGTCGTGCGCGCGGCAGGAGCACATAGGCGACATCGGCGGCGAGCACGGCGAGCGCAAGCACCAGCGGCTCGGGGAGCCGCGGGACCAGCGCCCCCGCCAAGCGAAAGGCTGCGAGCCGCAGCGAGGGCAAGCGCGATCAGAAGGCCGGGGCCGGCAGCGGCGTCGCCGGCCACATCGGCCGGAACATGTACCATTGGTCGGGGTGCGCGTACACGAAGGCCTCGAGCGCCTCGTAGATGCGCTGCGTCAGCGTCTGCACGTCGTGCTCGTAGTCGCCAGCCGGCTCGAACTCGACCGCCGGCGCGATGTGGCCGCGGAACGAGTTGTTCGGCTGGCGCACGAGCACGCCAGGCACGATACGCGCCCCGGTGCGCAGGGCGAGCGCCGCCGCGCCGGCGGGTACTGTGGTCTCGGCACCGCAGAAGCGCACCGGCACACCACCCTCCGGCTCGGGCCGGTCGATGAGCAGGCCGAGAAGCTCGTTGCGGCGCAGCGCCCGTAGCACGCCGCGCGACGCGCCGTCCACGGGGATGATGCGCATGCCCCAGTCGAGCCGTGGCTTCTGGATCAGGCGATTCAGCTTCGCCGGCTCGAACGACTCGACGACGACGTTCACGGCGTAGCCGCGCGCCGCCAGCAGCGCCCCGGCCAGGTCCCAGTTGCCGAAGTGCAGGCCGACTATGATGACGCCTTTGCCAGCACGCAGCGCCTCGTCGAGGTTGTGCCAGCCGGAAATGCGCACCAAATCCGTGATGTCCTCCGGCCGGTCGGCGAAGCGCAGGAACTCGACGACGTACTTGCAGTAGTGGCGGAAGGAGTTGCGCGCCATCCGCTGCACGACCCCCTCGCTCACGCCGGAGCCGAGGACGCAGCGCATGTTGGCGATAGCACTGCGGCGCTTGTCGCCCCAGCAGACATAGACGAACATGCCGATGGCGATGGCGATGGCATAGCTCGCCCGCAGTGGCAGGAAGCTCGCGAGCCAGGCCGCCGCGCGCATCAGCCAGTATGTTATGTGGAATCGATTGCAGGCCTGGATGAAGTCCCCGAACAGGTCGAGTCTGGCCACCTCGTCAGTCGCGATCTTGTCGCTCACCACCCCCCTCTCTACACCCCGTCATCTCGGCGATGAAACGCTCGACCAGCTCGCGGGCCTCATCGTCCGGATACTGAATCGGCGGCGACTTCATAAAGTAGGCCGACGGGCCGACGAGCGTGCCGCTGACGCCGCGCTCCATCGCCAGCTTGCAGCAGCGGACCGCGTCGATGACCACGCCGGCCGAGTTGGGCGAGTCCCACACCTCCAGCTTCAGCTCGACGTTCAGCGGCACGTTGCCGAACGTCGTGCCCTCCATGCGGATGTAGCACCACTTGCGGTCGCCCAGCCAGGGCACGTAGTCGCTCGGCCCCACGTGGACGTTATCGGGCGGCAGCTCGTAGTCGAGCTGCGAGGTCACCGCGTTGGTCTTGGAGATCTTCTTCGACTCCAGCCGGCTCCGCTCCAGCATGTTCAAGAAGTCGGTATTGCCGCCGAAGTTGAGCTGATAGGTGCGGTCGAGCCGCACGCCACGCTCGCGGAAGAGGCGGGTCAGGACGCGGTGGGTGATCGTCGCACCGACTTGCGACTTAATGTCGTCGCCGATGATCGGCAAGCCGCGGTCGCGGAAGCGCCGTTGCCAGTAGGCCTCGCGGGCGATGAACACCGGGATGCAGTTGACGAGGCCACAGCCAGCCGCCAGCACCTGCTCGACGTACCACTTCGTCGCCTCTTCGCTGCCGACCGGCAGGTAGCTCACGACGACGTCGGTCTTCGTGTCGCGCAGGATGCCAACGATGTCATCGGTGGAGCCAGGGGCCTTGTGCACGACCTGCGAGAGGTACTGCCCGAGGCCGTCGTGCGTCATGCCACGGTGGACTGGGACGCCCAGCGGCGGCACGTCGCAGAACTTGATGGTGTTGTTCGGCGGGGAGAAGATGGCCTCGGAGAGGTCGCGGCCGACCTTGCTGCGGTCGATGTCGAATGCGGCGCTGAACTCGATGTCGCCGACGTGGTAGCCTCCCAGCACGACGTGCATCAGGCCGGGCACGAACTCATCGGCGGGCGCGGAGCGATAGAAGTGCACACCTTGGACGAGCGACGAGGCACAGTTGCCTACGCCGACGATAGCCACACGAATCTTTCCCACGGGACCTCCACGGCAGCACTGCACATCATAGCACACAGGGGGTCGACCACCATCATAGGCAGGCGAGCGAGATCGTGTCAAGGTCACCGGCGGCCTTGACGCCGCCGGGTACGATGGCACTGCGAGCCTACGCTGCAAGCCTACGCCACGGAGGACGACGGTGGACCAGGACTACGAGGAGATCCTCTACCAGATCGAGGACCAGATCGCGACCATCACCCTGAACTGCCCCGAGCGCATGAACGCCTTCTCGGCGGTCCTGCTCGGCGAGCTGGCCGACGCCGCGCAGCGCGCCCAGGACGATCCCGACGTGCGCGCCATCATCCTGACCGGCGCCGGGCGCGCCTTCTGCTCCGGCGGCAACGTCAAGACTATGGCGCAAGCGGCCGGCCAGCGCGTGTCGGTGAATCGGCAGCGCCTCTCCAGCGTGCACCTCGCGCAGCTCACCATGCGCCGCCTCGCCAAGCCGCTCATCTGCGCCGTCAACGGCCCGGCCTACGGCGGCGGCCTCGACCTGGCCTGCGCCGCCGACTTCCGCATCGCCTCCGACCAGGCACGCTTCGCCGAGGTCTACGTGCGCATCGGCCTGGCGCCGGGCGGCGGTGGCACCTGGTTCCTGCCGCGCATCGTCGGGCTGACGAAGGCGCTGGAGCTGATCCTCAGCGGCGAGACGTTCGATGCGCAGGAGGCGCTGCGCATCGGCCTGGTGAGCCAGGTTGTCCCCCACGCCGAGCTAGTGGGCGCGACGCGGGCGTTCGCCCGCCGCTTCGCCAACGCTGCGCCGCTCGGCGTCCAAGCGGCCAAGCGCGGCGTCTACCGCGGGCTGGAGATGCCGCTGGACGCCGCGCTGGAGTTCATGAGCATGCACCTCGAGCGCCTGCGCCACACCGA
>JACQUS010000446.1 GCA_016210125.1 Chloroflexota bacterium
CAGGCCAGGCCATTGCTGTCCATGCGGCATGCGTGCGAAGATGAGGGCGGCGTGCATATGATTATTGGCAAAGCGACGTACGGACGGGCAACATGCTTTCGATGACGGTCCCGCGGGCGCGCTGGCGCGAGCCGGTGCGCCGCTGGCGGCAGCGCGTCGCCGCGCCGCACGTGCAGACGGCGCAGGAGCGCCGCGAGCGCCAGAAGCTCGAGCTGGTCTTCGCCAGCATGACTGACGGCCTCGTCATCATCGAGGCCAGCGGCGTGGTCAGCAAGCTGAACGCCGCGGCGAAGGCCATCTATCGCCGGGTCGTGGCCGCTGGCGTCGACGAGGGCATCACGCAGGCCAGCCTGGCCGAGCTGTTCACACGCTACGATCCGCGGACCGGCCAGCCGATCCCGCCGGAGCAGCTCCAGATGAACCGCGCACTGCGCGGCGAGACCAGCGTCAGCGAGGAGCTGCTCTTCTACACCCTCGACGGGCGCAAGCTGTATATCCGGTCCAGCTCGGCGCCGCTGCGCGATCCCGACGGCCGCATCACCGGCGTCGTTGCGCTCATCGACGACATCACGGCGCTCAAAGAGGCCGAGCGCCTGAAGGACGAGTTCATCTCCATCGTCTCGCACGAGCTGCGCACGCCGCTGGCAAACATCAAGGGGCATACCGCAACGCTGCTGCGCGAGGACGTCACCTGGGGCGCGGCGACGCAGCACACGTTCTTGCAGGTCATCGACGAGGAGTGCGACAAGCTCACCGAGCTGATCGAGAACTTGCTGGATGTGTCCGCGCTGCGCGCCGGCATGCTGCGCATCCGTCCTGAGCCGACGCTGGTGCACCGCCTCGCCGGGCGCGTCTTGGGCCGGTGGCGCGGGCGCGCGCCGGACTATCGCTTCGAGATGGACTTCCCGGCTGGCTTCCCGCCGGCGCTAGCCGATCCCTGGCGCGTGGAGCAGGTGCTCCGCAATCTGGTCGAGAACGCGGTCAAGTACTCGCCGTCCGGCGCGCATATCACGGTGAGCGGGCGATGGTGCGACGCCGACGTAGTCGTCTGGGTGCGCGACGAGGGCATCGGCATTCCGGTGGAACAGCGGGAGCGCATCTTCGAGCGCTTCCACCAGGTGGACGGCGCGCTGACGCGGAGCAGGCCGGGTACAGGGCTCGGCCTGGCCATCTGCCAGGGGATCGTCGAGGCGCACGGCGGCCGGATTTGGGTCGAGAGTGAGGTGGGTCACGGTAGCACGTTCTTCTTCTCGTTGCCACGCGTGCCGGCGCTCGATCACGAGGCCGACGACTGACGGCGGCGCGCCGGCGCTCGGGCGTCCGAGCTGCGCCCTGGCACGGCGCTTCTGCCCGTGGAACGACGACGGTGTCCACGCACGACGCTAGCACCCTTGGTCCGGTGCGGGTGCTGATCGTGGACGACGAGCCGCGGCTCGTGCGGCTGGTGCGCGCGAACCTCGAGGCCGAGGGCTACGACGTCCTCACGGCGAGCGAGGGCGGCGAGGCCTTGCGGATGGTCGACGCCGAGCATCCTGACCTCGTCATCCTCGACGTCATGCTGCCCGGGATCGACGGCTACGAGCTGTGCCAGCGCATCACCGAGACCTACAGCGTGCCGATTATCATGCTGACCGCGAAGGCGAACGAGTCCGACAAGGTGCGCGGCCTCGACCTCGGCGCTGACGACTATCTCACGAAGCCGTTCCATCCCGACGAGCTGCTGGCGCGCGTGCGGGCGGTGCTCCGCCGGGCGCGCGGTGCATCGGCAGCGGCGAGCCACAGCGTCGTGGCCGTCGGCGGGCTCGTCGTCGATCTGGCACGGCGGCGCGTCACGCTGGACGGGCGTGAGGTGGACCTGTCGCCGACGGAGTACAAGCTACTCCACCATCTCGCCCTCCAGCCGGGCCGCGTCGTGCCGCACGATGAGCTGCTGACGCGCGTCTGGGGCGCCGAGTACCGCGAGGAGGTGGAGTACCTGCGGCAGTATATCTATTACTTGCGCCACAAGCTGGAGGATAATCCGCGCCTTCCGCGCTACATTCGCTCCAAGCCAGGCCTTGGCTACTTCCTCGCCGTGCCGGTCGAGGCGCCGTCAGGCTGAGGGCGGCGCGTGCAAGCGCATGCGCAGGCGAGGTCGCTGCGGGAGGCCGGCGAGGGGGAATCCAAAGGGGGCTTCGCCCCTTTTTGGAAGTCCTTCCTGGGGTGGAGCGGGGCAGCCCGTCAGGGCCATCTATGATCAGAGAGGGAGGCTGAGCGTGAACTTTGGCGTGGTGATCTTTCCGACCGAGTATTCGATCGGCGTGACCGATCTGGCGCGGGCCGTCGAAGACCGCGGCTTCGAGTCGCTGCTGACGCCGGAGCATACTCACATTCCGGCGAGCCGGCGCACGCCGTGGCCGGGCGGCGCCGATCTGCCGCGCGAGTACGTGCACCTCCTGGACCCCTTCGTCGCGCTGACGGCCGCCGCTTCGGTGACGAGGCGGCTGCGCGTCGGCACGGGCATCTGCCTGATTATCCAGCACGATCCCATCATCCTGGCCAAGCAGGTCTCAACGCTCGACCTCGTCTCCGGCGGGCGCTTTCTCTTCGGCATCGGCGCGGGCTGGAACCGGGAGGAGATGGAGAATCACGGCACCGACCCGGAGCAGCGTTGGAAGCTCATGCGCGAGCGTGTTTTGGCGATGAAGCAGATTTGGACGCAGGAGGAGGCGTCGTTCCACGGCCAGTTCGTGCGCTTCGAGCGCATCTGGCAGCACCCCAAGCCCGTGCAGAAGCCGCACGCGCCGATCATCGTCGGCGGCAACGGGCCACGGGTCGTCCGACGGGCGGCGGAGTACGGCGACGAGTGGATGCCCAACGTCGCGCGCGGCGGTGGGCCGCTGGAGGAGCGCATCGCCGAGCTCCAGCGTCTGGCAGCGGAGGCCGGGCGAGGGCCGCTTCCCGTGACGCTCTTCGCCGTGCAGCCCGAGCCGCACATCCTGGAGGGCTATCGCGAGCTCGGCGTCGCGCGCTGTCTCTTTATGCTGCCGTCGGCGCCGGCCGATGAGGTCCTGCCGCTCGTCGCCCGCTATGCCGACCTGATAAGGCGCTTCGCCTAGCGCGGATCGCGCGGTCGGCGCGTCGCCGGGCACAAGATCGGGAAAGCGCCCTCGTCCCTGCGGGATGGCGGCGAAGAATGAAGGGCCGCGCGCGCGGCAGGGGGCGTGCAGAGGGGCGAAGCCCCTCTGCGTACCACTCCAGGAGGGGTGGGGCGGGGCTGCGCCGGCTGCAAGCCATGTACACAGGAGTGCGTGTAGCGTGCCGGGCGCGACTGCCGCGCCCGGCACGGCGCGCGTGCGAAGGCTGCGCTTGCGGCAAGCCGTGGGCGAATGTTGCGCTACCAGAGTAGATGCCTCCTCTTTCCCTTAGAATCCAGTGAGCTAGAATCAGGGCGATGAGCAGACGAGCGTGGTGGCCGACCAGGCCGCCACGCCGAGGCAGCCATGCGCGACCGTCTACGCCCGCCTGTCGTCCTCCCGCGCTTCGGCGAAGCGCTTGCTGCGCTCAGCCGCGGTGTAGCGACCCTGAGCACGCTGCGCGGCTTGCTGCTGCGCTTCGGGCTCGCGCTGGCCCTCGTGGCCGTCGTCGTCGAGGCACTCGTCGGGGCGTTCTTCCTGCTGCCGCAGCGCGAGACCGTCGCGGCGAGGCGACTCAGCGACCTGGCGCTGCCGCTGGCGGTGCAGTTCCGCGAACTGGTGCAGGCCGGCCTGGCCCCGGACCAGGCGCTCGACCGTCTGCGGCCGCAAAGCGCGGCGCTGGGACTCTACGTCGCCGTGGTCAGCCCGGGCGGGCGCGTCCTGCGCGACAATGGCGGCGGCCTGCTCGAAGGGGCCGAGACGGGACTGCGCGTGGAGCAGCTCTCGACCGACGTCGCGGCGCCCCAGCTTGGGACGCTTGACGGCCCGGGCGGCCAGCGCTACCGCTACGGCGCGGTGGGACTCGCCGGGTCGCAGCTCGTGCCCAGCCGCCCCGACCTGGGCGGGCTGCTCGTCGCCGAGCGCGCCGACGTGCAGCACTTCGGCCTGCGCGCCTATCTCCAGCCAGTGGTCCTTGGCGGCCTGGTCGGCTTGGCCATGGCCGTCGCGCTCGGCTTGGTCCTGGCCCGCCGCCTCAGCCGGCCGGCCGAGCGGCTGGTCGCAGAGGCCCAGGGGTCGGCGTTCGTCGACGGCGGCGCGCTGCCATCAGGCGGGCCGGCCGAGGTGGAAGCCCTGGCCGACCGCCTTGGCATCGTGGGCGACGAGCTACGGCGCGTCCGCCAGGCAACGCGCGGCTTCGTCATGGCGCTGGGGCAAGCGGTCCGTGAGCCGCTGAGCAATGTCCGCGCCGGGCTGCGCGAGATCGTGCGCGCCAGCGACGCGTCGGCCGAGGAGCGCCAGGTCGCGCTCCAGCTCCTGGACCAGGAGCTGCGCCGCCTTCAGCAGCTCGTTGCGCAGCTCCTCGCCTTGGCGCGCTTGCAGACGCGCCAGGTGGAGATGGCACAGCAGGCGGTCGATCTAGTCGCGCTCGCCACCGAGACCGTCGACGCCGCCGCCGCCACGGCCAGGGAGCGCGGCGTCGGGCTGCTGTTCGACTCGGACGGGCAGCCCGCCGTCGTGCTGGGCGATCCCGACCGCCTGGAGCAGGCCGTGCGCGCGCTCGTCGAGCATGGCCTGCGTGAGTGCCCGCCTGGCGGGGAAGTGACCGTCGGCGTCGGGCTGTTCGTCCCTGAGGACGAGCTAGCGCCCGGCAGGTCGGCGCGTCGCGTGTCGATGCCGGCCCTCCACGTCTGGCTCAGCGTGCACTATCCCGGCTCGCCGGCGCAGCGCGAGGACGCGCAGCATCTCTTCGACCTGGCGGGGCTGGCCGGGGCCGACGACGGCGCGGTGAGCGACCGGCTCGGGCTGGCCATCGCCCGCGAGATTGTGCGCGCCCACGGGGGCAAGGTGCTTGCCGAAGGCGACGCGGTGGTCGGCGTGCGGCTAGCGCTGGTTGTCCCGGCCGCCAAGGACGCCGCGCCGGCTGCGCCGTAGCCGGCAGGCGCCGCCGCGCTCCTGCCGCTTGTACACGCCGCGAGCGCAGCGGCCCGCGGCTCTCACTCTCGCGTGGGTCGTCGCAAGACCGGAACGTCTGGCCTTACCGGCCCAGCAGCGCGGCCAGCATCACGGCGTTGACGGCCCAGTGCGCCGCGACCGCGGCCGGCAGGCCGGCGGCCAGGCGCAGCGCGCCGAAAATCAGCCCGCCGCCGAACACGCCAAGCAGCCCAAGCACGACCGCTAGCGGGGCGAGCTGCGCGGGCACGTTGGTCTGCGCGACTGACTGCGTCGTCAGGACGACGTGCCAGAGCGCGAAGACCGTGCTCGTCGCCAGCCAGGCCACCGCGGTGCTCCGCGCGCGGACGAAGAGGTCCCAGAGGACGCCGCGGAAGAGCAGCTCCTCAAAGAGCGCCGTGCCGACGGTGAGGTACAGCAGCAGGCGCACCGCGACATCGCGGGCCGACATCTCGGAGGCGATCTGCCAGCGCAGTGGCTCGCCCATGAGCGGCGGCACGGCGAACACGGCGGCGGCCGGCAGCGCCATCAGCACGCCGGCCGCCACGCCGAGGCCGAGCGCCCGACGGAGGCGTCCGCAGCCCAGGCCGAGCGCGCGCCAGCGCCCGCGGTAGGCCAGACTGACGCCGAGGAGCAGCAGGGGCACGGTGAGCAGGTTGCCGGTGGCCGTGAAGAAGTTCGGCTCGACCTGGCGCGGGCCGGCCAGCCACGCCAGGCCGTTGGCGTAAACGAGCACCGCGGCGGAGAGCGCGAGCGCCGGGCGCCAGCCGCCTGGCCGCCGCACGGCGTCTGCGCACGCAAGCGTCGCGTAGACCCACCGGGCTGCCGCGTTGCTGCCGAACGAGCTTTTCTGCACCATGGCGTCTCCGCGGCGCGCCGGCGCGCCGGGCCGCTTCGACCGCGCTCTGCGCTTAACGCCGCGTGCTCAGGCGCAGCGCGATGGCCGCGTTGCCGGCCGTGCCCTCAACCAGGTCGTCGATGGCGATGTACTCCGTCGGCGTGTGCACGCACGCCTCATCGCCCGGCGCGTAGCCGAAGGTCGGCAGGCCGAGCACGCCGGCGGTATAGCCGCCGTCCGTGCCGAAGGCCCACGTGCCGAGGTCCGGCTGATGGCCAAGGCCATGCAGCGCCTCGACGATCGCCGCGGTGTCCGGGTCGTCCTCGGGCATCAGCCAGGCGGGCATAATCTTGCCCATGCGCTCGCGCAGGCCCGTGTAGCTCACGTCCTCGACCTCGCGCACGCGCGCTTCGGCCTTGAGCTCCGGATCGCGGTGCGTCAGCTCCTGGAGCAGCGCCTCGACCTGCGCAACGCAGCTCCCCGGCGTCTCGCCGGGCACGGTGCGGCGATCGAAGCACACGGTGCACACGTCGGGGACGACGCTCAGCCGGCCAGGGCTACAGCCGATGATCGTCAGCGCGATGCTCGCGCGGCCGAGGCGTGGGTGCTCCGGCAGCGCCGACTCGAAGGCGCGGACCCCCTCGATGACTGGTAGCATCTTGTAGACGGCGTTGATGCCGCGCCAGGGCGCGCTGCCGTGGCTGGTGCGCCCGTAGGTGGTGACCTCGAGCTCGACGCGCCCGCGGTGGCCCAAGTACAGGTTGCGCGCGGTCGGCTCGCCGATGACTACCACGTCGGGCCACAGGTTGCGCTCCTTGAGCGTGACATCGCAGAGGTGGCGCATGCCGAACGAGGCGGCCGGCTCCTCCTGCACGACGCCGGTCACGACGACGTCGCCGGCCGGACGCCGGCCAGCCCGTACGAGCAGCGCCGCACCATAGACCTGCGCCGCGCCCGGCCCCTTGATGTCGCTCGTGGCGCGGCCGTGCATCTTGCCGTCGGCGATCTCCGCGCCGTAGGGCTCGTAGGCCCACAGCTCACGCCGGCCGGGGTCGACGTGGTCGAGGTGCGTATTGAACAGCACGCGCCGTCCGCCGCCGGTGCCACGGATGACGCCGACGACGTTGCCGATGCGATCGCGGAAGACGTCGTCGTAGCCCAGCTCGCGCATCTCGGCCAGCATTAGGTCGGCGACCGCGCCTTCCTCGCCGCTGATGCTGGGCGTGCGCACGAGGCGCTGGGCGAAGTCGACGACCCGATCGCGCCAGTCATGCGCCGCCGCCTGAAGCTCGTCGCTCATAGCACCTCCCCGCGGCGTCGCCGTGCGGTGGGTCCGAGTGTACCAGGACCGGAGCCATGGCGCCCCGTGCACCTGCTAGAATTGGTGGCGGCGGCCGTAGCGTGGGTCACCGAGGGGCAGCGCGCTGGGCGCTACCATGCCTACCGGTGAGGAGCGAAGCGCCTATGGCTCTGCTACAAGTGGTCGTCGCCCAGCACTGCCCGTTCTGTCGCGATGCCGAGGAGCTGGCGCGTAGGGCGAGGACGTGGTTCCCTGATCTGAACATCGAGATACTGGACCTGGAGGCCGACGGCGCGGTGAAGCCCGACGCGGTGGCCGCCGTCCCGACGTTCCTGCTCGACGGACGGGTGCTGGCGCTTGGAAATCCGCGGGCCGAGGACCTCCGTCGCCGCCTGGCTCGCCGCCTGGCGGCCCGCTGCCGAGGAGGTGGAGCGCATGCCACGTACGATCCTCGAGACCGTTCGTAGCCTCGTCCGCCGGCCAGGTCGCCAGGGCATGGCCGACATCTCGCCGGGCGGCGACAAGCTCGGCTACCTGCGCGCCATCGACATCTTCCGCGACCTGGGGCCGGACGAGATGGCCTGGATGGAGCAGATCACGCGCATGGTCACGGCCGAGCGCGGCCAGCTCATGTACTCGCAAGAGGACGAGGGCGAGGCCCTGTTCCTGCTCAAGACCGGGCGCGTGCAGATCTACCGGCTCACGCCCGAGGGCAAGCGCCTGGAGCTTGCCACCATCACGCCGGGCACGTTCTTCGGCGAGATGCCGCTGCTCGGCCAGCACATGTACCAGGGTTTTGCCGAGGCCGTCGAGCCGTCCACCATCTGCGTGATGGGCCAGGCCGACCTCCAGCGCATCCTTGTGGCCAAGCCGCAGGTGGCCCTGCGTATGCTCGAGGTGCTCGGCCGGCGGCTGATGGATCGCGAGCAGCGCCTGGAGGAGCTTGCCTACCGCTCGGTCCCAGCGCGGCTGGCCGCCGTCCTGGTACGCCTCGCGGACGAGCGCGGCACGACGCTGGAGGGCCTGACGCACAACGACCTGGCCGAGATGGTCGGCGCGTACCGCGAGACGGTGACGAAGGCGCTCGACGAGTTCAAAGTACGCGGATTGGTCGAGCTCAAGCGGCGGCGCATCGTCGTCCGTGACCTCGACGCGCTGCGCGCGCTGGCGTCCTGATGCCGTTTCCTTACGAGGCCGCCGACGAGCTGAGCCCGCGTGCCCCTGGGCTCGCCGGCGACACCGCCGGACGCCGCCGCGACGCGCCGGCCGCGGAGGGTGCGGTCCATACCGCACCGCTGCCGGCAGCGAGCGGCGCAGACGGCGAGCGGCCGGCCGGCCCCGGCGGTGGCGACGCCGATCCGATCGCCCGCGCGCGCGCCGTCCTCACGGCGGCCGGCTTCGCCGAGCGCCTGATCGCGCTGCCGCGGAGCGCGCGGACCGCCGAGCTGGCCGCGGTGGCGCTTGGCGTCCCGCAGGGCGCGATCGTGAAATCGCTGCTCTTGCTGGCGGCCGGCGAGCCACTGCTCGTGCTCGTCTCCGGCGACCGGCGCGCCGATGTCGCGAAAGTTGCCGCCCTGCGTGGCCTGCCGGCGCAGGTGGTCGCCCTGGCGCCGGTCAAGATCGTCGAGCAGCTCACCGGCTTCCCCGTGGGCGGTGTGTCGCCGGTCACACGCACGCGCGAGGGCCAGGCGCTGCCGACGCTGATGGACCAGGCGCTCTTCCGCTTCGCTGAGGTGTGGTCGGCGGCCGGCGCGACGCGCGTCGTCTTCGGCCTGCCACCGGCGGACGTGGCGGCCCTTGCCGGCGCGGCGATCGCCGACGTGGGTGGCGACCCATAGCCGCGGCGGACTCGGCGGCGGTGCGGCGCCGCCCAGCGCCCTAGCCGCAGCCGGCCCGACGAAGCGCCGCAGTGCGCGCCGGCGGGCGGCAGAAGAAAGGGAATGGTCGCCGGGGCGCGATGGGATTCCAAAGGGGGCGAAGCCCCCCTTTGGAATCTCTTTCTGGGGTGGGGTGGGGCATTCCCACGGCGGACGGGTATGCTTAGGGGCGCCCAGAGGGGGCTTCGCTCCCGCTGCGGCCCATCTCGCAGCGGGGCAGCGTCGGCTGCACGCCATGCTCACAGGAGGCCGGCGAGGTGAGCGCACCGATTCTCGTCTACCACCGCCACGACGTGGCGCAGTACGAGGCAGCGCTGCGCGCCCGCGATCCCGCACTGCCGCTGGCCGTGTGCAGCCGGCCCGAGGAGGCCGCCGCGGCGCTCCGCCACGCCGAGATCACATTCTCGTGGCGCCTGCCGCCCGACCTCTTCCGCCAAGCCGGGCACCTGGGCTGGGTGCAGGCTATGGGCGCCGGTGTCGAGGACCTCGTCGCCGCCCCGCTGCCGGCAGGCGCCGTCGTGACGCGCGTCGTCGGCCTCTACGACACGTTCATCAGCGAGTACGTGCTGGGGTACGTCCTCGCCCATAGCCTGCACATGCTGGAGGCGCTGGAGGCCCAGCGCGCCCACCGCTGGGCCGATTACATGATCGGCCGGCTGGCCGGCAAGCGGCTCGGCGCCGCCGGGCTGGGGTCCATCGGCCGCGCCGTGGTGGCCAAGGCCCGCTGCCTGGGCATGGACGTCTGGGGGCTGAGCCGCTCTGGCCGCGCCGACGGCGTCGCGGTGACCCGTGCCTTCGGCACGGCGCAGGTGCTGGACTTCGTGGCCGGGCTCGACTACCTGGCGATCACCCTGCCGCACACGCCCGAGACCGCGGGGCTGTTCGGCGCGCCGGCCTTCGCCGCGCTGCCACGCGGCGCGTTCGTCGTCAACGCCGGGCGTGGGGCGGTCGTCGATGAGGCGGCGCTGCTCGAGGCGCTGCGCTCCGGCCACCTCGGCGGCGCGGCGCTGGACGTTTTTCGCGCCGAGCCGCTGCCGCCGGACAGCCCGCTCTGGGGCCTCCCGAACGTCTTCATCACGCCGCACGCCGCCGGGCCGAACGTGCCGGTCGAGGTCGTCGACTACTTTCTGGCTAATCTTGAGCGCTACCGTCGTGGCGAGCCGCTGGTGGGTGTGGTCGACCGCAGCCGGGGCTACTGATTGACAAGGGATCGACCTCGGCCTATAGTGCCACGCAGCCGAAAAGGCACGGCTGGGAGGGAGCGATGCCGGTCCTATCTTCGACATCCTACGAGGTCGACGACGCGCTGGCGGCCATCGAGCTCTACATGGAGCAGGGCTGGACCGACGGCCTGCCGGTCGTCCCGCCGACCGAAGACCGCGTGCTGGCCATGCTGCGGGCCGCCGGCTGCCGGCCGGACGACGTCGTCGGCGAGGTGCCGATCCGCCAGCGGACGATCACTGCCGAGAAGGTGGCCATCAACGCCGTGATGGCTGGCTGCAAGCCAGAGGACTTCCCGGTCGTGCTCGCCGCGGTGGAGGCGCTCTGCACGCC
>JACQUS010000447.1 GCA_016210125.1 Chloroflexota bacterium
AGCGTACGAGCGACGCACCATAGGGGAAACCCTTAACCCTGCCGTCGCACTCCAGCGCGTCTGCCGCCTTGTCCTTCTGAGCGACCGCAGGGAGCGAAGAGTCCGTAGCTCGGGCGCGCTGTCTCAGGCACCCGGCCGTCCAACCCGTGTAGGGGCGAACCTTGTGTTCGCCCATCGTTTCACCGCGCCAATGCGGGGCGAAGACGAGCTTCGCCTCTACGCCAACGTGCTCCGGGCGATGTGCAAACAGGCCCTAACGCTCGCCCAGCAGCTCGCGGGCGATGATCAGCCGCTGGATCTCGTTCGTGCCCTCGTACAGCTCGATGACGCGCTGGTCGCGGTAGTAGCGCTCGACCGCGAAGTCGGCGACGTAGCCGTAGCCGCCGTGGATCTGCACCGCCGCGTTGACGATGCGCCGCGAGGCCTCGCCGGCGAAGAGCTTGCTGATCGAGGCCTCCAGCGTCCAGCGCGGCGCGCCGGCGTCGATGAGCGCCGCAGCGCGGTAGTCGAGCAGGCGCGCCGCCTCGAGGTCGGTCACCATATCGGCCAGCATCATGCGCACGGCCTGGTGCTCGGCGATGACCTTGCCGAAGGTCGTCCGCTGCCGCGCGTAGGCCGTCGCCGCGTCGAGCGCCGCCTGGCCGATGCCGATGGCCTGCGCGCCGATGAGCGGCCGCGACCAGTCGAGCGTCTGCATCGCCAGGCGGAAGCCGCTGCCCTCAGGGCCGAGGCGCTGGTCGGCCGGGACGCGGCAGTCGGCGAAGACCAGCTCGGCCGTCGGCACGCCGCGCTGGCCCATCTTGTGCTCCAGCCGGCTGACGCTGAAGCCCGGCGCGCCCTGCTCGACGACGAAGGCGCTGATGCCGCGGTGCCCGGCGGCCGGGTCGGTCTTGGCGAACACCACGCAGACGCCGGCGACGCTGCCGTTGGTGATGAAGCGCTTGGTGCCATTCAGCACGTAGGCGTCGCCGTCGCGCCGCGCGCTGGCGCGCAGAGCGGCGACGTCGGAGCCGGCCTCGGGCTCGGTCTGCGCGTAGGCGGCGATGGCCTCGCCACGGGCCAGGGGTGGCAGGTAGCGCTCTTTCTGGGCGGCGCTGCCGGCCAGGACGATGGGCCAGGCAGCCAGGAAGTGCGCGGCGACGACCGAGCTGGTGGACATGCAGCCGCGCGCCAGCTCCTCGACCACCAGGCAGGAAGCCAGCACGCCGGCCTCGCCGCCGCCGTAGGCCGCCGGCAGGGGCACGCCGAAGAAGCCGGTCTGGCCGAGCAGGCGCACGGTGCCCCAGGGAAACGCCGCGGTGCGGTCCAGCTCGGCGGCACGTGGGGCCAGCTCGCGCTCGGCCAGCTCGCGCGCCGTCTGCTTGAGCAGGCGTTGGGTCTCGCTCAGGGTGAAGTCCACGTCACGGCCCCCGCACGATGAATGGCAGCAGCAGGCGCATCACGAAGCCGAGGTCCAGGCCGCCCTCGGCCACCGGCGGCTGCGCGGCGGCGCCGGGCTCCCCCGGCAGCAGCCCGTAAGCCTGCAGGCGCGCTTCCAGCTCGTCGACGCGCGCGCGCAGGTTCTCGATGACGCTGGCCTCCTCGGGGCCGTAGCGCGCGTCGACCGCGCTGGCGTCGGCCGGGCTGAGCGCCGGCTGCTGCGCGACGGGCGTGGCGCCGAAGAAGGCCAACTTCTGCGCCGGGGCCGTGCCGATCATCGTGCCCGTCGCCGTCGCCAGCACGACGTTGCGGCCGTCGGCCAGGGCCAGGCTGCCGCCGCGGAGCGCCAGACCCTCGCCGCCGACCGCCAGCCCGGCGTGCACGTTCACCTTACCATCGGTGAACTCATAGGAGGTCAATGGACTGTTGACGCCAAAGCGAACGCTATTTCCCTCCGTGCCGATCCGTCCCCAGACGCCGCTCAGGTGGTTGTAGATGGCCAGCGTCGGCTCCTGATTCTTGGAGCTCAGGGTCAGCACCGGCAGCGGCCTACCGGGCGCGACACGTCCGGGGCCGAGGTAGTTGTTCTGCCCCACCGGGTCGGCCTCGATCCAGCCGCCCTGGGTGATGCGGAAGTACTCCTTCTCATCCTGACTCGTGACCACGAACTTCGAGTCGCCCTTGTCGCCGATGCGGAACCACCAGTACATGTTGGCCAGGTTCTCGCGCTCGACATAAAACGCCAGCGGCCGCGTCTTCTTCGTGCCGCTCGGATTGGCGAAGTCGAGGTTCCACTCCATCCCGTGCTGCTGGCCGTCGAAATAGTCGGCCTCCAGCGAGTGCGCCAGGCGAGGCGCGCCGTCGACGATCTTCACCTCACCGTTGCGCGTGTTGTAGCCCCAGTACATCACGTCGTCCCAGACGCCGCTGTGCGCCTCGCCGCCGATGGTTACGGCGAACGGCGCGACGTTGCGGTAGGTCTCGTAGCGATGGAACACGTTGTTGTCGATCGACGCGCCCGGCTGCCCGAAGTTGGCGCGGATGCCCGGCACGAACAGCCGCTTCTCGGCCGCCGGGCTGACGGTGATGCTCCCGTCGGCGTTCACCTGGACCGTGCCGCCGCCGGCGGCGATGGCGCTCGCCGTCCCCGCGGCCTGGGCCGGGGACAGCGCCGCGTCGCCGGGTCCGCCGACCGGCGGCCGCTCGCCGGCTGGCGCCCCCGCGTCGCCGGGCCCGGCAGCCAGCGCCGGTGCCGCCAGTGCC
>JACQUS010000448.1 GCA_016210125.1 Chloroflexota bacterium
ACGATCAACGAGTTCCCGTTCTTCACCTTCCTCTACGGCGACCTGCACGCCCACGTCATCGCCCTACCGCTCTTCCTGAGCGTTGCCGCGCTCGCGCTGAACGCTGCCCTCGCGCGGAGCGCCCTACCCCACCCCAAGGGAGGTTCCCGGAGGGGGCGAAGCCCCCTCCGGACCCCCTCGTTTTCGTCCCTTGGGGGTGCGTCGCGGCGCATCGACCAATCGCCCGCTGAGCATAGCCCCGCCGAGCAGAGCGGCCCCATCCCGCACCGGGATGGTGATCGCGATGCTCGCCTGAGGCAAACGCTGCACTCCCCCTTGGCCGCCAGCGGGAGCTTTGCCTCTCCCTTGGCGGCCCGCAGGGAGATGACCGACTCCCCCGAGGTCGGCGCGACGGTCGTCAGGTCCCCGGACCGTGACCTGCTCACACCTTCGGTCGCCGCAGCGGCGGACAAAGCGCCGCTGCCCGAGTCGGCCGGCTGGCGCAACCTGGCGGGCCTGCCGCTCGGCGCGCTGCGGCTCGGCGCGCTGTGGACGACCAATGCCTGGGACTACCCGACCGGCGCGGCGCTGCTGCTGCTCGGCGCGCTCGTCGGCTGGTGGAGCGGGCCGCGCGCGCCGCTCGACCTGCTGGCACGACTGGCGCACCTTGGCGCCCTCGTCGCGCTCTCGGTCGTGCTCTACCGTCCTTTTCACGCGCGCTTCGTGTCGTTTTATGGCGGCGTGGTGCCGCACGGCGAACGCTCGGACGTGGCCGGCTACCTGGCGATCTATGGCCTCTTCCTCTTCCTCCTGCTGAGCCTGGCGGCGGCGACCCTGGCGACGCGCTACCGCCAGACGGCCTGGCTGCGCGCGCTCGCGCTCGGCCTGCGCCACTGGTGGCGCCTGGCGCGCCTCGTCGCCCGTGCCGGCCGGCTCGTCCGCCGGCGCCGCGGCTCGACGGTCGAGGTGCTGCTCGCGCTCGGCGTGCTCGCCGGGCTGGCCCTGGCCGCGGCGCTGGCCGGCTGGCTGCTCGTCGCCCTGCTGCTCCTGCTGTTGGGGCCGGCGCTAGCGCTCCTGCTCGGCGAGCGCGCCGAGCCGCGCTCGGCCTTCGTGTGGGGCCTGCTCGCGCTCGGGCTAGCGCTCGCGCTGGCGGCCGAGCTGGTGCGCCTCGACGGCGATGTCGGCCGCATGAACACGGTGTTCAAGCTGTACTTTCAGGTCTGGGCGCTCTGGGGCGTCGCGAGCGCGGCCGCGCTGGCGTGGCTGCTGGCCGCCCCCCGCACCGCCGATAACGACGCGGGGACGCGGCGAAGGGGAGACGCGGAGACAGGACCGTCGGCGCTCCCCGCGTCCCCGCGTCCCCGCGTCTCCGCGTCTCCGCGTCTCCCGGTCCCCGCGTCCGCCCTCTGGCGCGCCGCGCTGGCCCTGCTGTTGGCCGCCTCGCTGGTCTATCCGCCCATCGCCAGCCGCGGCAAGGCCGCCGAGCGCTTCGACCCGACGCTGCCGCCGACCCTGGACGGCATGGCCTACATGCGCTCGGCCGTGCAGCGCGAGGAGGGCCGGCCACTCACCCTGCGCTATGACTGGGAGGCCATCCGCTGGCTGCAGGTCAACGTCGCCGGCTCGCCGGTGGTGCTCGAGGCGCAGGTGCCGATCTACCGCTGGGGCAGCCGCGTGAGCGTCTACACCGGCTTGCCGACGGTGCTCGGCTGGGACTGGCACCAGAAGCAGCAGCGCTGGGGCTACCAGCAGCTCGTCGAGCAGCGCGCCGCCGACGTGCGCGTGATGTACGCCGAGCCCGACCCGGCGCGCAAGCTCGACCTGCTGCGGCGCTACGACGTGCGCTACGTCTACGTCGGCGAGCTGGAGCGCGCGTACTACCCGGCGCCCGGCTTGGCCGCCTTCGAGCAGCTCCTCGGCGGCGGGCTGGAGCGCGTCTATCAGAACCCCGGCGTCGTCGTCTACCGCGTCGGGCCGTAGCGCTAGCAGCCGGCTAGCCGTCCGGCAGTTGAAGCGCACACCGACTGGTACTATCCTGCACGGCAAGGATACGCCGTGTTAGCTGCACGGTGAGGGTCGAGCGGAGATGTCCGCGGTGACATTGAGACGCGCGCTCGGCGTGGCGGCGCTGCTCGTGGCGCTGGCCGCGCTCTGGCTCGGCGCAGCGCTCCGCCCGGCCGCGGCCGACCACCCGCTCGACCAGAGCCTCGGCGTCGCCATGACCGACTACGGCAACGACCCCAGCGTGCTCGTCGACCAGCTCACGCGCCTCCAGACGCACTGGTGGTTCGAGTTCGTCTGGAGCGGCGCCGGCGACCCGCCCGGCTTCACGAAGGTCGAGCTGCTGCGCCCGTGCTACGCGCGCGACGCGTCATTGATGTGCACATCGCCCGGCCCCTCGGTGGCCGAGGTGCAGGCGCGCGCGCAGCAGAAGCCGGGCCGCTACTGGATGCTCGGCAACGAGCCAAACACCGTGGACCAGGACAACCTTTCTCCGTCCGCTTACGCCACGTTCCTCTACACCTACGGCACGGCGATCAAGCAGGTCGATCCGACGGCCATGATCGTCGGC
>JACQUS010000480.1 GCA_016210125.1 Chloroflexota bacterium
AGGACGAGCGGCCAGCCGCCGGCCAGGGCCGCCTCGGCGGCCGGCGACCAGGCGGTGTAGTGCAGCAGCACGAGGTCGCCGCGCTCCGGCCGATAGGCCGCCAGCGGCTGGGCGAAGGCGGCGTGGTGCGCGTCGGTGCGCGCGGCGTGGAGTGCCGGGCGCAGGCCCCAGCGCGCGAACATGTGGTCCAGCGTCAGCGCCACGTTCGCCGCCGCGTCGCCGAAGACGAGGTCGGAGATGAGCAGGACGGGGCGGAGGGTGCGCTCAGAGCGCATGAGGAGCTCCGTCCGGGGGCGCTCCGCTGTCACGCCGCGATCCTTTTGTCCGACAGGTCATGTCGCCAACGCCCGTTCGAGCCGCGCCTGGACCTGCGCGGGCGCGAAGGCCCGCCGGACGTACGCCGCGCCCTGCGCGCCAAGCCGTCGCGCGACGTCGGCATGCTCGCGCAGGCAGTCGACGCTGGCGGCGAACTCGGCGGCGTCGCCGCACCACAGGCCGGCGCCGGCGGCGCGGCAGTGCTCGACGGTGACGGCGCAGTCGGCGTGCACCAACGCCGGCGTACCGCAGAGCCAGCCCTCCATCACGACGTACGAGAAGCTCTCGTGCAGCGAGGGCTGGCAGACGGCCAGCGCCGCGGCGCAGGCATCGTACTTGTCCTGCTCGGCGACGAAACCCAGGTCGATCAGCCTCCCGCGCAGGCCCGGCGGCGCCGGCCAAGTGCCGGGGCCGATGAGCACCAGCCGTAGATCGTCGCGGTGCGCGACGTAGCGCGCGTAGGCGTCGCACAGCCAGTCGAGGTTCTTGCCGGCATCCTTACGCCCGGCATAGAGCAGAAACGGCTGGCGCAGCCCGAAGCGCGCGCGGAAGCGTGCCGCGTCGCCGCGCACGTCGAGGTCGATGGCCGCGCCGACGATGTGCAGCCGCTCCTCGGAGACGCCATAGAGCCCGCCGGCCAGCTCACGCTCGGCCTCGCTCAGGCAGAGCAGCCCGCGCACGGCGCGCATGATCGGTGCGAATACGGAGAGGCGCGCGTACGCCTCGTCGTGCAGGCAGGGCATCAGGAAGGAGTCCTGCGGGCGGACCTGCGCACCCCAGTAGGTCGTCCCGAACATATAGGGCAGAAGCACGAAGCGGGCGTCGCCGGACTGCGCGGCGATGAACGCCTCCAGTGCGCGGCTGCGCACGCTCTCCTCGACGTAGGCGGCCTCCTCGGCCGGCGTGACCTGCTCGCCGCGCATCAGCCGCAGGTTGACCTGGTCGAACAGCCGCCAATCGCGCCGGTCGGCGGAGAAGCGGCGCACCGGGACACCGCCGACAACGGCCCGGCCCGGCCGATAGTGGTCGATGCCCCAGTCGCTGCGGAACTCGCGGACGCAGGTCGTGAGGACACAGACGTCGTGGCCGGCGGCCTGGAGCAGCGCCGCGGCGCGCTGCGCCAGCAGCTCGGCGCCGCCGCCGGCGTGCGGTGGGTACCACGGCGTGACGATGAAGAGCTTCATAGTCTGTACTCGGGCGGGGCAGCGCCACCCCAACCCGTAAGCGTGATCGCAGCGGGGGCTACCGCCCCCTCTGCACCCCCCCTTGGTCGCCGGCGCCGCGCGTGCGCTCCAGCTCGGCGCGCAGGGCGGCGATGGTGCGCTGCTGCTCCTCGGCCAGCGCGGTGAGGCGGTGCAGCACGGCGGACATCGCGCTCAGCAGGTCGGCGTTGACGGCCCGCTGGCGCTGCGCCAGCGCGTCGACGTAGTACTGCACGAGCTGGTGGAAGGCACGGCGCACCGGGTCGAGCGGCCGCGTGCGCTGAGCGCGGAGCTGCTCACCGACGAGCAGGCGCTCGTTGGCGGCGCGGGCCTGGTCGAGGTAGTAGCGCACCTCGTCCTCGAGCGAGGTGAAGGCCGAGCCGCCCGGGCGAAAGACCAGCTCGTCCAGGTCGACGTCGAGGGGCCGCCGCTCGCGCAGCCGCGCGCGGATCTCGGCCATAATAGCGGCGACGTCGATCTGCTCGTCGCGGATCTCGAAGACACCGGCCACGTCGTCGTCTGGCGGCGCCGGCTGCCTGTCCATCCTCGCTCCTCTTATGAACGCTTCGGCCAGCAGCGGAGAAGCCCCGCCCCACCCCAAGAATGGTTCCCAAAGGGAGCTTCGCCCCCTCGCTCGCATCCTACCACGCTGCGTGATGGTTAGCGGAACACGCCGGTAAGCCACCAACTCGCCCCGCCCTGGCGCGCGCGGGGTGCGCTACGCCGGTGGGTTCTCGGGCGGAGAGCGATGGACGGAGGAAACGGGCCACATCTGGCCCGTGCCCCCAGCAGTGGACTCAGCCGCCCCAACCGCGTGCCGCCAGGTGGCGCCCGGCAGCTCGAGCACGCCGAAGACCGTGTGGCCAGGACTGCTCTCGACGTGGAACGGGTAGGTGCGGTCGTGGTGGTCGTAGGCCTGCCGCAGCGTCCAGTCGTAGACCGAGGCCGAGACGTAGTAGTCGCCGCGCAGCAGCGGCAGCGCCGGCACGGCGAGGTCGACGTACCCTTCGCCTTCGACGCACGGGATCACCATCGCGTGGTGCCGCGTGTTCGGGCCACTGAGCAGGTGCGTCTGGCCGGCGTGGACGGCCACGCCGAACACCGGCCGCTCGACCGGTCGAGTGGCGCGATAGTGCATCCGGATAGTGAACGGCTCGCCGGTGTGGAAGAGCCGCCCCGGCCGGCCGGCGCCGTCGATCAGCTCGACGCGCGTCAGCTCGACGTCGCCACTGCCCCAGCGCCGCGCGTCGATGCGCTGTATTGTCCCGTCGAGCTGCGCCATGGCGTCGCCGTAGGCGACGGCGACCTCATCCGCCGGCCCGACGGCGCGCAGGCGGCCGTGGTCGAGCCACGCGGCGCGAGTGCAGAGCTGCCGCAGCAGGTCCAGGCTGTGCGAGACGACGACGATGGTCTTCCCGGCGCGGACGAGCTGGTCGATGCGCTGGATGCATTTGCGCTGGAAGTGCTCGTCGCCCACGGCCAGCACCTCGTCGGCCAGCAGGAGGTCGGGGTCGCTGTGGATGGCCACGGCAAATCCCAGCCGGACGAGCATGCCCGACGAGTAGTGCTTGAGCGGCTGGTCGATGAAGCGCTCCAGCTCGCTGAAGTCGACGATGGCGTCGAAGCGCGTGTCGATCTCGCGCTTGCTGAAGCCGAGGATGGCGGCGTTGAGGTAGACATTCTCGCGGCCGGTCAGGTCGGGGTGGAACCCGGCGCCCAGCTCTAACAGCGCCGCGACGCGCCCAGCGACGTGCAGGCGGCCGGCGGTCGGGCGTAGGATGCCGGCGGCCAGCTTGAGCAGCGTGCTCTTGCCCGAGCCGTTCTCGCCGATGATGCCGAAGGTCTCGCCGGCCGGCACGGCGAAGTCGACCTCCCGCAGCGCCCAGAACTCCTCGGCCGGCGACCGGCGGAAGCGCGCCAGGAACCACTTCTGAAGCGAGCGATGCTCGTCGTGCCGCAGGAGAAAGCGTTTGGAGACTCGCTCGAAGCGCAGCGCGTCCACTCAGACCTCTTCGGCGAAGCTGTGGCTGTAGCGCACGAAGAAGACGTAGCCGACGGCGAGGATGAGCGCGGCTTGCGCCGTGAGTCGCAGCATGAACAGCGCGTCCGGCGGTGCGCCGTAGAGCACGACCAGCCGGTAGAGCGAGATGAAGGAGGCCATCGGATTCAGGATATACATCAGCCGCGCCCACTGCTCGGTCAGGTCCTCGACGCGGTAGAACACCGGGGACAGGAAGAACCAGGCCAAGAGGAGGACGTCGAAAATGACTCCGGTGTCACGGAAGTAGACCTGGAGGCACGAGAGAAAGAGCGCCAGCCCGCAGAGAAAGACGAGCTGGAGGACGATGATCAGCGGCAGCAGCGCCAGCAGCGGCGTCGGCATCACGCCGAAGGCGACCATCATCGCGCCCAGGGGGATGAGCGCCAGCAGGAAGTTGACCATGTTCGAGATCACCACGGAGATCGGCAGAAGCTCGCGCGGGAAGGCCACCTTCTTGATCAGATGCCCGTTGCCGACGATGCTGGTGATCCCGCCCATCACCGACGCCGTGCACCAGTTCCAGGGCAGGATGCCCAGCAGGACGAAGAGTGGGTAGTTGGGAATGTCGTTGGGCATCAGCACTTTGAAGACCACGGTGAACACGGCCATCATCAGCAGCGGGTTCAGCAGCGACCAGAGGAAGCCGAGGACGGAGTTCTTGTAGCGGGCCTTCAGGTCGCGCACGACGAGGTTGCGCACCAGCTCACGATAGCGCAGCACCCAGCGTCCGTGGCGCACGGCGCGCGCCAGCGGCGTGGCGCGGGTGTCCAGTGCCTGCTCCATCCGCCCCCGTCTCGGCCAGCACCGGCCGGCGCACGGGCCGGCGGGCTGCGCAGCGCTCGGAAGGCTCGCGGCCGACGGCGCGGCGTCCGTCGGTCCCCGAGGTCCCGCACATAGGTGCAGTGTACGGAAAGGCCGGCGGCCTGTCCAGCGAGCGTTCTACCGATCTATAGCCTGCTTTCCCTCGCCCGTCGGGTGCACCGCAGGTCGTGCTACACTCGTGGCCATGCGCATCGTCCACGTCGTCCAGCGCTACTGGCCCTACGATGGCGGCTCCGAGCGCCACGCCCGCGCGATCGCCGAGCGGCAAGCGTCCGAGGGCCACAGCGTCACCGTGCTCACGACCGACGCCTGGGATTTGGAAGCGTTCTGGAGGCCGGGCAAGCAGCGCATCGCCACGCACCACGAGTGGCGCGGCGGCGTCGAAATCCGCCGCTTCGCCGTGCGCACGGTGCCCGGATCGCCCCTGGCCTACCTGGCCCTGCGGCGGGCGACGCTGGAGCTCGCGCGGCGCAGCCCGTTGCCGAGCCGGCTGCTGTTCCGGCTGGCGCGCCTCGCGCCGCGGGTGCCCGAGCTGTACAAGACGCTCGGTCGCTGGCACGAGCCGACCGACGTGTTTTTTGGCTGGAACATCTGCTTCGAGGGTATGCTCGCCGCGGCATACCGCACTGCGCGGCGCGTCGGCGCGCGCTTCGTCGCCCAGCCGCTGCTGCACCTCGGCGAGCCGGACGACGACACGGTGCGCCGCTACTATACGATGCGCCACCAGATGGCGCTGCTGCGCGTCGCCGACCACGTCTTCGCGCAGACCGACCTGGAGCGCGGCTACCTCGTGGCGCGTGGCGTAGCGGAGGCGCGGATCACCATCGCGCCGCCGGCCGTCGAGCCGGGTGAGCTCCTCGGCGGCGACGGGGAGCGCTTCCGCCAGCGGCGAAGCGTCGCGCGGCCCTTCGTCTGCTTTCTCGGCACAGCGGCCTACGACAAGGGCGCGGTGCACCTGGTCGCGGCGCTGCGCCGCCTGTGGGCGCGCGGCGTGGACGCTGACCTCGTGGTCGCCGGGCCGATGTTCGACCACGTGCGCGCTGTGCTGGCGACCTTGCGGCCGGACGAGCGCGCGCGCTGCCACACGCTTGGCTACGTGAGCGAGGAGGAGAAGCGCGACCTGCTGGCGGCGCTCGGCGTGCTGGCGCTGCCGTCGCGGACCGACTCGTTCGGCATCGTGTTTCTCGAAGCCTGGCTCTACGGCAAGCCGGTGGTGGGCGCGCGCGCCGGGGGCATTCCCGAGGTCGTGGCCGACGGGGTCGATGGCTTTCTCGTGCCCTTCGGCGACGTGGAGGGCCTGGCGGCGAGCCTGGCCGCGCTGCTGGCCGACACGGCGCTGCGCGCGCGCGTGGGTGAGGCTGGGCGCGTAAAAGTGCTCACCGGGCACACCTGGGAGGCGCGGTACGCGACGGTGCGGGCGGCGCTGGAGGGGGCGGTCGCGCGGCGCGGCACTGTCGCCCTGCCGGCGTGACGGCGGCCCCGCCTGGCCGCCCTCCGTGCCGACGCGGGGAAGGGGCGACGCGGCGACGCGGCGATTGGAAAGAGAGGCAGGCGGTGATTCCACGAGGGGACGCCGGCGGTGAATGATAAGGGGGAGTGCCGAGGGGGCTTCGCCCCCTCTGAGAACCTCCAGAACCTCTTTGGGCGGGGTGGCGACGCGCCACCACCTGCCATCGACATCCGCGCCGACGGCGTCGATAGCCCGGCGCTTGTCGCCGAGCTAGCGGCGCGGGCCGCCGCGAGGCCGCCGCTCGACCTGCCGCCGGGCGAGCTCGACCTGCCCGCGCCCCTGCCGGCCGAGCGCTCGGCGCAGCTCGCCGGCTGGCTCGACCGCGCCGGCCGCGTCGCGTCGCGGCTGAGCGTCGACCCGCGCGTTGGCTGGCACACGCCGGTGCTGGGGCCGCTTTGGAGCGTCGTCCGGCGTGCGCTCTACCGCGACCTGCGCATCTATGCCGACGCGGTGGCCAGCAAGCAGATGGTCTACAACGAAGCGCTGCTGCGGGCCGTCGAGCTGCTAGTCGAGCGCGTCGCAGCTCTGGAAGACGCCGGAGAGCAGGCCGACGCGGAGCGCCGGGCACAGATCGCAGCGCTCGCTGCTCGCGTGACCGCGCTGGCCGAGGTGCAGGTGCAGGCCGCCGGCGAGCGGCACGCGCAGACGGAGCTGCTGGCTGCACGGGTTGAGGCGCTTGAGGCGGCGCGGGCGCGTTCCGAGGCGGAGCGTCGCGCCGACCTGGAGCGCGTGGCGCAGACGATGGCAGCGCTCGAAGCGCGGCTGGCGATGGCGGAGCGAGCGCTGGCGAGAAAGCGGCCGGGGCGGCGCGAGGAGAACGAGGCGTGAGGCCGGCTGGTCGGCCGTTGGTCGTCGACCAGGTCGTGCCCAACCTGCATGCGGGCGACGCGGTGTCGACCTGCGTCCTCGCCGTGCAGCGCTGGCTGCGCGGGTGGGGACTTGACAGTGTCGTCTTCGCCTTCGGGGTCGGTCGGGGCTACCAGGGGCGGGCGCGGTCGTGCACAGCAGAGGCCCTAAGCGCCCGCCGGCCCGACCTGCTGATCCTCCACTACGCCACGGCGTCGCCGGTGTCGGCGGCCGTGCGTGAGAGCGGGCTGCCGCTGGCCTTGGTCTACCACAACGTCACGCCGCCGGAGTACTTCCACGGCTGGAACGACGTGCTGGCCGAGAGCGTGCAGCGTGGGCGCGCCGAGCTGGCCGACTTCGCGCCTCAGGCGGTGGCCGCGGCGGCGTTCTCGGCCTACTCGGCGCGCGACCTATGCGCCGCGGGTTACGACTCGCCGGCCGTGCTGCCGTTCCCATTCGTGCCGAATACAATCGCGCCGGACGAGCCGCTGCTGGCGCGGCTGCGCGACGGCGGGCCGGCGCTGCTCTTCGTCGGCCGGCTGAGCCCCAACAAGCGCCACGACCACCTGCTGGCGCTCTTTGCCTGGTACCAGCGCCGGATAGCGCCCGACGCGCGGCTCTGGCTCGTCGGCGGGGGCGAGGCCCTGGAGCGCTACGTAGCGGCGCTGCGCGAGCTGGCCGCGCGGCTCGGCGTGCGCGGTCTGGCGCTGCCGGGCCACGTCCGGCCGGCCGAGCTTGCCGCCTACTACCGAGCGGCGAGCATCTTCGTCTGCCTGAGCGCGCACGAGGGCTTCGGCGTCCCGCTGCTGGAGGCCATGGCCGCCGAACTGCCGGTCGTCGCGCTGGCAGAGGCCGCCGTGCCCGAGACCCTGGGCGACGCCGGCGTGCTGGCGCGCGCGCTGGACTACGCGCTGCTGGCCGAAGTTCTCGACGCGCTCGTGTGCGACGCGGACCTGCGCGCGTGTGTGCTGGCGCGGCAGCGGCGGCGGCTGGCAGCGTTCGCGCCGGGGCGCGTCGCCGAGGCCTGGCGGGGCTTCGTCGCTCGGGCGGTCGCGGCGGCGCTCGCTCCGTGAGGTAGCTCGGAATCTGAGGTAGCTCGCTATCGGTGAGGTACCTCCGTGTCAGTCAGGTAGCCCCGTATCGGTGAGGTGGCTCCGTGCAGGTGCTCGTGCTGCTCGCCGCGGCGCTGTGGGCGCCGGCCGCGCTCCTCGCCGGCGTGGCGCGCCGGCCGGGCGAGCCGGCGCTCCCGGCGGTCGAGCGGCTCACGGTCGGCGCGGCTCTGGCGCTGG
Source organism: Chloroflexota bacterium (assembly GCA_016210125.1). GTDB lineage: Bacteria > Chloroflexota > UBA6077 > FW602-bin22 > JACQUS01 > JACQUS01. The sequence continues at coordinate 8,026 of JACQUS010000480.1, forward strand.
TGCTGGTGGCCTGGCTCAGCCTCGTGCTGGCGACCTTCGACTTGTTCTCCGGAGCGGCGCTCGTCAGCGGCCTGGCGCTCTGCGGCCTGCTGGCCACGGCGTGGGCTTCTCAGCGCGGTCGCTCCGCATCCCCCCCTCCCCGCGTCCCCGCGTCCCCGCGTCTCGGTGTCCTCGCGTCGGCCGGCGCCGAGCGCGCGGCGGCCGCCGGCCTGCTGGCGGTGCTCGCCGCAGCGGCGCTGCTCTACCAGCCGCCGTTTCCGTACGTCCTCGGCGGGCTCGACCCGGGCGTCTACGTCAACACGGCGGCGCAGGTCGTCCGCAGCGGCGGCCTCATGTGGCACGACGCCGATCTCGCGGGGCTGCCGCCTGACCTGCGTGCCGTGCTCTTCCGCGAGGAGCCGCGGCCATTCAGCTTCGGCAGCCGGCAGATCGGCTTCTACATCGCCGATCTCGACCGCGGGCTGGTCGTTCCGCACGGGCTGCACCTCTACCCGGCGCTGATGGCCGCGCTGTGGTGGGCCGGCGGGCTCGACCTGGCGCTCCGCGCCGGGCTGCTCGCGGCGCTCGTCGCGCTGGCGGCGGTGTACTGCTGCGGCCGCCGCCTGGGCGGGCCGGCCGCCGGGCTGGTCGCCGCGGCGGCCCTCGCCGCGTCCGTTGGGCCGAGCTGGTTCGCGCGCTTCCCCTCAGCCGAGCCGTTGGCGCAGGCGCAGGTCTGGGCCGGCCTGCTGGTGCTGCTGATCGCGCTGCGCGGCGGCGGCCGCGCGATACCGCTGCTCGGTGGGGCGCTCCTCGGCAGCGCGCACCTCACGAAAGTCGAGCTGGTCGCCGTGCCGGTCGTGCTGGTCGGCCTGGCCGTCTGGCTCTCGCTGGCCGGGCGCTGGCGACCGGTCCTGGGCTGGTACCTTGGCGGCTACGCCGCGATGGCCGGCCACGCAGCGCTGCACGCCGCGCTTGTCGCGCCGTGGTACACGAGCTCGGCGCTCGGGCTGGCGCGGCTGCCGCTCTGGCTGCCGGCGAGCGGACTGGCCGCTGCCGGGGCGGGCGCGCTGGCGCTCTGGCTGGGCCGGCGGCCGCTGCGCCGCCTGGGGACG
>JACQUS010000481.1 GCA_016210125.1 Chloroflexota bacterium
GCGGCGCGTCACTCACCGCCGCCGCCACACGAGCCAGCCGATGCCCACGACCACCGGCACCACAATGACGAACAGTAGCCAGGTCGATAGGTCGGCGGCCGGCGGCGCGCCGCCGGCCGCCGGTGCCGCGCTCGCCGCTGGCGAGGCGGCGGGCTCGCTGGCCGTGCCCGTCGCCTCCGGAGCCGGCGGCGCCGCCGTCGGCGTGGCGGCGGTTGGCGCGACGGTCTCCGCGGGCGTTGGGCTGGCTGCGGCAGCCGGCGTCGGGCTGGCCGGTGGCGCAGCCGCGCGCGTCGCAGTCGCCGCGGCAGCCGGCGGGGCGACCTGCGGCACCGGCGAGGCGCCCGCCGGCGGGCGGGTCGCCGCGGGCGCGGCCGCTGGCTCGGTCGGGGTTCGCGGCGCGGCCTGCGTCGCCGGCGCTGCCGGCCCTGCCGGCGCGGCCAGGGTCGGGTCTGCGGCCGGGCTGGCCGCGGCGCCGCTGCGCGGCACCACCGGCTCAGACGGCGCCGGGGCCGTCGGCTGCGCCAGCGGCGTCACGGTCGGCAAGGGCGGCGTCGCCTCGCGCACCGGCGTCCCGCGCAGGAACGGGCCAGGCGAGGTCTGCCCGTAGGCCGCGCGCCAGCCGCCATCATAAGCACGCGCCAGCAGCAGCGCGAGCAGCGCGGCGCCCAGCCAGCGCAGCAGGCTAGCCATGGTCGAAGAGGCGGCAGCGCAGCAGCGTCAGCAGCACGATGCCGGTGTCGCGCCAGGTGATCTTCTTGCCCTCGTGGTACTCGCGGCCGTAGTACGAGATCGGCACCTCGTAGATACGGTAGCCGCGCCGCAAGATCTGCGAGGTGATCTCAGGATCAAAGCCCCAGCGCGGCTGGCGCAGCCGCAGCTTGCCGGCCACCTCGCGCGTGAAGACCTTGATGCCAGTCTCCATGTCGCTCAGCGTCGTGTCGTAGAGCACGTTGGTGAGCAGCGTGAGCAGCTTGTTGCCGAGCGCGTGCCAGAAGTACATGGCCTTGTGCTCGCCGAGGAAGCGCGAGCCGTAGACGACCTGCGCCTTGCCGCCCAGGATCGGCCGCAGCAGGCGCGGGTAGTCCTGCGGGTCGTACTCAAGGTCGGCGTCCTGGATGAGCAGCACGTCGCCCCTGGCCTGGCGCAGTGCCGTCTGCACCGCGGCGCCCTTGCCGCGATTGCGCTCGTGGCGAAAGGCGCGCACGCCGTGCAGGCCATCCTCGGCGGCGAGGACCTCGCCCGTGCCGTCCGTCGAGCCGTCGTCGACGACGACGACCTCGCGCTCGACGCCGCCCAGCTCGACCGCCTGGACCTGGCGCAGGATCTCACGGATGGTGGCTCGCTCGTTATAGACCGGGATGAGCACCGACAGGCGCATGATCAGGGCGTCGCCGGCTGCTCGCGCTGCGGCGGCCGCGTCTCCGGCGGCACGGCGTGGTTGCCGCGGCCCACGCCCACGTACACGAAGCCCAGGGCGCGCATCGCCGCCGGGTCATAGACGTTCCGCCCGTCGACAATTACGGGCTGGCGCATGACACGCCGTAGGCGGCGCAGGTCGAGCTGCTTGAACTCGTTCCAATCGGTCGCCACGACGACGGCGTCGGCGCCCTCGGCAGCCTCGTAAGCGCTGGCGCAGAGGGCCACGTTGCGCAGCAGGGCGCCCGCGTTTTCGCTGGCCACTGGATCGTAGGCGCGGACGATGGCCCCCTCGTGCTGCAGCAGACGCGCCAGCTCGATGGCCGGCGAGTCGCGCACGTCGTCGGTGTTGGGCTTGAAGGAGAGGCCCAGGACGGCGATCACGCGCTCGTCCAGCCCCTCCAGCACGGCGCGCAGCTTGTGCACCATGCGCCGCCGCGCGTCTTGGTTGATCTCCATGACGGCGCGCAGCAGGCCGGGGTGCGTGCCGTGCACGGCGGCCATGTGCGAGAGCGCGCGCACGTCCTTCGGGAAGCAGGAGCCACCCCAGCCGAGGCCGGCCTCCAGGAAGCCCGGGCCGATGCGTTTGTCGTAGCCCATGCCGCGCGCGACCTCTTTGACGTCCGCGCCGAGCTGGTCGCAGATGGCGGCGATCTCGTTGATGAACGAGATGCGCGTCGCCAGGAAGGCGTTCGAGGCATACTTGATCATCTCGGCCGTGCGCAGATCGGTGATGATGATCGGGCAGCGCAGCGGCTCGTAGAGCGTGGCGACGCGCTCGGCCGCCGCGCGGTCGGTGCCGCCGAGGACAACGCGGTCGGGCTGCAAGCAGTCTTGGACCGCCGAGCCCTCGCGCAGGAACTCGGGGTTCGAGACGACCCAGAACCGTACGTCGGATCGAACGTGGCGGGCGAAGATGTTGGAGACCACGTCGCCGGTGCCGATGGGCACAGTGCTCTTGTTGACGATGATCAGGTCGTGGGTCATCGCCTCGGCCACAGCGCGGGCCGCGCGGCGCACGGCGCTCAGATCGGCCTCGCCCTCGCTGCCGGAGGGCGTGTCGACGGCGATAAAGGCGAACTCGGCCCGCTCCAGCGCCTCAGGGTAGCTGCTGGTGAAGCGCAGACGGCCGCCGGCGGCGTTGCGCTCGACCAGCTCCTCGAGCCCGGGCTCGTAGATCGGCAGCTTGCCCTGCTGGAGCCCGGCGATCTTGGCCGCGTTGACGTCCAGGCACGTGACCTCGTTGCCGAGGTCCGCGAAGCACGCCCCGGTGACGAGGCCGACGTGCCCTGCGCCGACGATACAGATGTCCGCCATGTTCGCCTCGCACCGCGCGTTCCAGGCTACCGGCACGACGCCCGCACGGGAGCACGCACCGGGCTATCCCCTTCTCACTCTAGCACACGCGCCTGCGGCGCCGTCGGGCCTGCTCCGCTGATGAGCATGGCCCTCGGCGGCGGGTTGCCCCACCCCACCCAAGACAGGTTCCCAAAGGGGGCGAAGCCCCCTTTGGATTCCCCCGTTCACCGCCGATGGGCGGCGAGCACCGCGCTCAGCCACCCGGCCCGCGGCCGGCGCGCGGCGAGACGACTTTGTACATCAACGGCAGCGCGATCAGATAGCCCTGATCGCCTACGAGGGCGAAGCGGCTGAGGTGCGTCGTCCGCCCGCGCACGATCTTGGCCTGCGTGTCGACGGTGCTAGGCATGGACTGCCAGACGCCAGGCGAAACCTCGATCTCGACGCGCAGCGTCTGCTCGTTCACGCCGATCAACGACAGCCCCTGGTAGCTGACCGCGATCTCGACTGGCACGGCGAAGGCCGTCACGCGCGTGCCACCCAGCGTCTCCGCCGTCAGCTCGAAGGTCAGGAACGGGCGGGTGAGGCCGCGGGGCACCGGCGCCTCGGCGACCGGCTGGTAGGCGAAGGTCGCCGGCTGGCTCAGCGCCCCGGCCGGGATGGCGATAGCCAAACCGCCCTGCGGCGGCGCAATCGTGCCGCCCGTGAGCGGCACACCGGCGACGTACCCGCCGGACGGCGAGGGGCTACCGGGGAGCGACGGCCCGACCGGCGCCCCACCGAAGCCCCCGCCTCCACCGCCTCCACCACCACCGCCACCACCCCCGCTCGCGGGCGGCGGCGGAAGCGGCTCAGGCTCCGGCACCGGCA
>JACQUS010000459.1 GCA_016210125.1 Chloroflexota bacterium
AGGACTCCGCGTGTCCTAGCGCCGGTGCGGCGCGCGACCGCCGCGCCCACGGCGGGGCGCAGGGCGGTTGCCAGCAGCCCGGTATACCGATCTGCGAACGAACGCACCAAAAAACTCACAGGCTCTCTGGGAACCTCTTTGGGGTGGGGCGGGGCAGCGCCGGCTGCAAGCCAAGTTCACGGGAGGTTGGCGATGAGCATTCTCGTCACCGGCGGCACGGGCTTCATCGGCTCCAACGTCGCCAAGCTGCTGCTCGTCCAGGGCGAGCGCGTCGTCGTCTACGACCGCGCGCCGGACAACGCCTCGATGCGGCGCGTCCTGAGCGCGGAGGAGATCGCGCGCCTGACCATCGTCGAGGGCGATATCCTCGATCTGCCGCGGCTGTTCGAGACCGTGGCCAGCCAGCACGTCGAGCGCATCGTCCACCTGGCCTACCTGCTCTCGACGGCCACGGCCGCCAACCCCTGGCAGGCCAGCCGCATCAACGTCGACGGCACCAACAACGTCCTGGAGGTCGCCCGCCAGCGCGGCGTGCGGCGCGTGGTGTGGGCCAGCTCCATCGCCGTCTTCGGCCGGCAGGAGAGCTACCCGCCCGGGCCGATCGCCAACGACGCCATGCACGACCCGCAGAGCCTCTACGGTGCGTGCAAATCCTTCAACGAGCGCATGGCCCGCGTCTACCACGAGAAGTGGGGCCTGGACACCATCGGCCTGCGCTTCGGCTCGGGCTACGGCCCGGGCCGCTACGGCGGGTTCGCCGGCTGGACGGCCGAGCTGATCGAGAAGCCGGCGCTGGGCCAGCCCGCCGTGGTGCCCTTCGGCGAGGAGATCATCAACTGGTGCTACGTCGAGGACGACGCGCGGGCCATCCTCGCCGCCCTGCGGGCCGAGCGCCACAGCGTCCTGGCGTACAACTGCACCGGCGAGGCGCGGCCCATGCGCGACGCCGTGGCCTACGTGAAGACGCTCTTCCCCGCCGCGCAGATCGAGGTGCGGCCGGGTCGTTTCGTCATGGCCCACGAGTTCGACCGCTCGCTGGCCGCGGCGGACCTCGGCTGGACGCCGCGCTTCAGCATGGAGCAGGGCATCCGCACCTACGTGAATCTGGTGCGCGCCGGGCACGGCCTGCCGGCCGTCTAGCTGCAACAATCTCGCTACACTTCGCCGGGCATACGTCATTGCCTCCCTGCCGGCTCGTGTGCATGCTTCGCGCAATGTCGAGTTCGGTTGTGCAGGACTCGTCTCGCGCGGAGGTGAGGTGATGCGGCAGGCTCTCGCGTGTGTCGTCCCGCTCGTTCTCGCGCTCGTCGTCGCCTGCGGGCCCAGCGTGGCCCCTAGCGCAGCGCCGCCGGCGCAGCCGGCCGCGCCGCAGGCCGCTCAGCCCGCCGCCCCGCCGGCACCGCCGGCCGCGGCGCCGGCCCAGCCGGCCGTCAAGCCCGCGCCGCCGGCCGCTCAGCCAGCCAAGCCGCAGGTCGCGAAGTCGCCGGCCGAGGCCGCCAAGCCGGCCGCCAGTGGCGGCAAGCAGCGCATGTTGTTCGGCGCCGCGGCGAACGGCTCCAGCTACTACATCTACGCGGTTGGGCTGGGCAAGCTCTGGAACTCGAAGGTGCCCGAAGTCGAGGTCACCGTCGTCGAGACCGGTGGAGGGAACGACAACCTCAAGCGCATGGACAAGGGGGAGTTCCCGTCGAGTCTCGTCGTCCCCGACCTGACCTATCGCGCCTGGCACGGCATCGATGAGTTCAAGGACAAGCCGATCACGACGCAGCGCGTCATCTACATGTTCGCCGCCGCGCCGACGATCTGGATGGTGCGCAAGGAAACGAGCATCACGAAGATCGACGACCTGACCGGCAAGGATTTCACGCCCGGCATCAAGGGCTCGGCCAACGAGAAGCAGACGCTGAACATCTTCGCCGCGCTCGACATCAAGCCGCGTTACTACAGCGCCGGCGTCCAGGACATGCTCCAGGCAGCCAAGGACAAGCGCATCGTCGGCTTCGGTCGCACGCAGGCCGGCCCGCGGACGATCGACGCCGCGACGCAGGAGATCAACGTCACCACGCCGATGCGCGTCCTCGGCGTCACGCCCGAGCAAGAGAAGACGGTTGTGGCGAAGTTCCCGTACTATCGCTTCATGACCGTCGAGAAGGACGCGCTGGCGCCGGGCTTCCCCGACTCGCCGGTGCGGTCCGTCGTGCTGAACGTCGGCGTAGGCGTGCACAAGGACATGGCCGACCAGCTAGCCTATAAGCTGACGAAGGCGGCGATCGAGGACAATACGCCGCAGGGCGAGGCCGTGCAGGCCACGTCGTTCCCGGCGGTCAACGGCCTCGATTTCGTGCAGATGACTCTCGACTACACGCTGACCCCGCTGCACGCCGGCGCGGCTAAGTACTTCAAGGAGCTAGGCAAGCAGCTCAAGCCCGAGCAGGCCCCCGCGGCCAACTGACGCCTTCCGCGTCGCGGGCGGCACCGGCCAGCGGGCAGCGTGCTGCCGTCGGCCGGTGCCGCCCGCGCCTAGCGGACGTCGGTAGCCTCGTGGAACTGCGCCTCCTCGGTCGAGCCGGCCAGGGCTGCCGTCGACGCCTCCCCGCCGGTGACTGTCAGCAGCACCTGGTCGAAGTAGCCGGCGCCGGACTCACGCTGGTGGCGCGTCGCCGTGTAGCCGGCCGCCTCGGCGGCGAGCTCGCGCTCCTGAACGGCGACGTAGGCGGGCATGCCCTGCTGCCGGTAGGCGCGCGCCAGCTCGAAGGTCGCCAGGTTGAGCGTGTGCCAGCCGGCCAGGGTGATGAACTGGAACGTGTAGCCCAGCGCCGCCAGCTCGCGCTGGAAGCGGGCGATCGTCGCGTCGTCCAGATGGCGCTTCCAGTTGAACGATGGCGAGCAGTTGTACATCAGTGGCTTGCCGGGGAAGGCGGCGTGGATCGCCCGGGCGAACGCGCGTGCCTCGGCGAGGTCGGGCTTGGAGGTCTCGAACCAGAGCATGTCGGCGTACGGCGCGTAGGCCAGCGCGCGGGCGACGGTCGGCTCCAGCCCATCGCGCACGCGGACGTAGCCCTCCGGCGTACGCTCGCCGGTGAGGTAGGCGTGGTCACGCGGGTCGACGTCGCTGGTCAGCAGCGTGGCGTTCAGCGCGTCGGTGCGGGCGACGAGGACCGTTGGCACGTCGAGCACGTCGGCCGCCAGGCGCGCCGCGGTGAGCGTGCGGATGAACTGCGCGGTCGGGACGAGCACTTTGCCGCCCAGGTGGCCGCACTTCTTCTCGGCGGCGAGCTGGTCCTCGAAGTGCACGCCGGCGGCGCCGGCTTCGATCATGGCCTTCATCAGCTCGAAGGCGTGCAGCGGGCCGCCGAAGCCGGCCTCGGCGTCGGCGACGATCGGTACGTACCAGTAGGTGTTGCTCGTCCGGCCCTCGGCGCGCTCGATCTGGTCGGCGCGCATCAGCGCGCTGTTCAGCCGCCGCACGAGCGCCGGCGCGCTGTTGGACGGGTAGAGGCTCTGGTCAGGGTAGGTGTGGCCGGCCAGATTGGCGTCGGCGGCCACCTGCCAGCCGCTCAGGTAGATGGCCTTCAGCCCGGCCTTGACCATCTGGACCGCCTGAGCGCCGGTCAGCGCGCCGAACGTCGCCACGTACTCTTCGCTCTGGAGGAGCTGCCAGAGGCGCTCAGCCCCGTGCCGCGCCAGGGTGTGCTCGACCTGGATCGATGGCCGCAGCCGGACCACGTCGGCGGCAGTGTAGTCGCGCCGGATACCCCGCCAGCGCGGGTCGGCGGCCCAGTGGGCCTCCAGCTCGGTGACCTGGTGCGCGAGCGTGCCGTTGGTGTGCATCACGTCTCCTCGCTATCGTAGATAGTCGTATCCCGGCAAGGTGAGGAACTCGACGAACGCCCGACTGCCGACGAGCCTGGCCAGGAGCTCGGCGGCCTCCGGGTAGCGCACGACCCCCTCACCCTTGCTGCGCTCCAGCGTCTGCCGCTCCTCCGCCAGGACCGTGTGCACCCAGTCCAGCGTGACCGGCCGACCCTCGGCGGTGGCAGCGCCGTGGCGCACCCACTGCCAGACCTGCGAGCGCGAGATTTCCGCTGTGGCGACGTCCTCCATCAGGCCGCGGACGGCCACGGCCCCGCGGCCGCCCAGCCAGGCAGCCAGATACTCTAGGGCCACGCTGAGGTTGGTGCGCAGCCCCTCCTCGGTGATGGGGCCGCGCAGGATCTCCAGCAGCTCGCCGGCCTCGCTGCCGGCCAGCGCCGGCACCTTCTCGACCTGATGCGGCCGCTCGCCGAGCACCTGGTCGAAGACCTCCTGGACGATCGGCACCAGGCCGGGGTGCGCCACCCAGGCGCCGTCGTAGCCCTCGGCAGCCTCCCAGGACTTGTCGGCGCGCACCTTTGCCAGTGCTTGCTCGTTGACCGCCGGATCGTCGCGCCGCGGGATGAAGGCCGACATACCGCCCATGGCGTGCGCCCCGCGCCGGTGGCAGGTGTGCACCAGCAGCCGCGAGGCGGCGCGCAGGAAGGGCGTCGCCGGCACGGTGAGCAGCGCGCGGTCCGGCAGCAGCTTGTCCGGGTGATGGCTGAAGGTCTTGATGAAGCTGAAGATGTAGTCCCAGCGGCCGAGATTCAGCCCCACGCTGTGCTCGCGCAGCGCGTAGAGCATCTCGTCCATCTCGAAGGCCGCCAGGACGTGCTCGATGAGCACCGTGGCCTTGATGCAGCCGCGCGGCAGGCGGAGCACCTCTTCAGCGAAGTCGAACACGTCGTTCCAGAGGTGCGCTTCCTCGTAGCTCTGGAGCTTGGGCAGGTAGAAGTACGGCCCCGTGCCGCGGTCGAGCAGCTCGCGGGCGTTGTGGAAGAGGAACAGGCCGAAGTCGAAGAGGCTGGCGCACACCGGCTGGCCGTCGAGCTGCGCGTGCTTCTCCGGGAGGTGCCAGCCGCGCGGGCGAACGGCCAGCACGGCGGTGTGCTGGCGCAGGCGGTAGTCGGCGCCGTCGGGGCTGGTGAAGCGGATCGTGCGCCGAACGGCGTCGCGCAGGTTGACCTGGCCCTCGGCCATGTTCTGCCAGGTCGGCGCGTTGGCGTCCTCGAAATCGGCCATGAACACCTGCGCGCCAGAGTTGAGGGCGTTGATGACCATCTTGCGCTCGGCCGGCCCGGTGATCTCCACGCGGCGGTTCTGCAGGTCGTGCGGCGCTGGCGCAACGCGCCACGCGCCCTGGCGGATATGCGCCGTGTCGGGCCGGAAGGTGGGCTCGCTGCCGGCGGCGATCGCGGCGTAGCGCTCGGCGCGGCGGGCGAGCAGCGCGGCGCGCCGCGGCTCGAAGGCGCGCTGGAGCTGGGCGACGAAGGCCAGGGCCTCCGGCGTGAGGATCTCGCCCACTTGGGGCGTGACTGGGCCGGCGATAGCGATGCACTGCGGCACTGCTGCGCTCTCCGCTGCGCGAAGATATACGCTCACACCGATGCGGGCACGCCGTCCCGACGAAGGGCAACCCGGCGCTCGGCCGGCTGCGGCACGATGGCGGCCGTCGCCGGCGCCGCGCACGCAGCCCGGTGCGATGGGCAGGCCCTCGTGCGCGGGATCGGGCGAGATATTGCTAGAGCTAATATAACGCGGCGCTTGCATAAGAGAAATACATACTACTAATCGCGCCGATGAGGGGGACTAATGGCACGTCCACCAGGGCTGACGGCCGAGCGGGCGGCATCCGGTCGCCGTCGGTGCATGCTTGGCCGCTTTGCACGCCGCCGGCGACGACGTACAATCAGCGGAGCGAAGCCGCCGAGCGCCCGACGAAGGCGCAGTCGGCGGCGGGCCAGGCTAGCGGGGGTCGGGCTTGCAGCAGCTCACGTTCCCTGACGTAGGCGAGGCGGCGGTCCTGGCGGACCCGGCGTTCTCGTCGAACAAGCGCCGCCCGTTGCACCGTTGGGTGAACTGGATTGCCGGGTTCTCGGCCGACTTCGTTGCCTCGACGATCGAGCGCTATCTCGGCAGCGCCGACCCGGCCTCGGCCTGCGTGCTCGATCCGTTCGCTGGCGTGGGCACGACGCTCGTGGAGGCATTCCGGCGACGATTCGGCACCGTCGGCTTCGAGATCAACCCCTTCGCCGCGCTCGCCGCGCGACTCAAGCTGGCGTGCGTTCGTCTCGACCTCGCCAGATTCGAGGCGGCGATCGCGACCTACGACCGGCTTCTCGGCGAGGTCGAGACCGAGACCGACGCGGCATACCGCGCCAACGGGTCCACGGATTGGGAGGCCCGCTTGCCGCAGCCGGCGTCCGCTCCGCCGCGCGCGTTTCGCTCGCGTGTGCCGTTCTTCAGCCCGCCGGTGCTGCACAAGGTGCTGTTCACCCTCGACTACGTGGGCGGGCTTCGCGAGGGCGACCCGCTCATCGCCGACATGTTTCGCCTGGCGTTCGGCGCGACGATGGTGGGCTACTCGAACTACACCTACGAGCCGAGCCTGGGCTCGCGGCCCGGCTCCGGAAAGGCATTGATCGACAACGCTTCCGTGCGTTTGCCCGTGGTCGCCAAGCTCAGCGAGATGCTGGCCGACGCCGCCGAGCTGCAAACCATGCTCGGCCGAGGTGCGCAGCCCGCTCTGGCGGCGGTGCACGCGATGAGCTTCTTTCGTGCGCCCGAGTGCCTCCGGCCGCAGTCGATCGATCTCGTCGTCACGTCGCCGCCGTATCTCAACAACTATCACTACCCCCGCAACACCCGGCCGCAGGTGCACTGGCTTTTTGGCGACCACGCGGCGCGCATCCTGCGCCAGATGGAGACCGAGAGCTTCGGGACGTTTTGGCAGACCGTGCGCGACCTACCGCCCATCGCCCTGCACATGCCGCACGCCGGGCTTGGCGAGCGCCTGGCCGCACTGCGCGACGTCAGTCCCGGCCGCGGCGCCTACAGCGGCGCCGGCTGGGCCAACTATGCGACGACGTACTTCAACGATGCCTACCGCTTCTTCCGTGTCCTGTGGCCGCTGCTCAAGCCCGGGGCGCACGCCGTCATCGTCGTCGGTAACTCGCTGCTCAAGGGCATCGAGTTCCAGGTCGACCGTATCTTTGCCGACATCGCCCGCATGGTGGGCTTCGACGCCGCCGTCGAGGTCGTGCGCTCCTCGCGCGTCGGCAGCAGCATCGTCGGCACCGGCCTGCGTAGCAAGCCGCGCGGCGCCCGCGCTGCGCTCTACGAGGCCGCGGTGATCCTGCACAAGTCCGCGAGCCACCCGGACGGCTCAGTTTGAGCCGGCGGCCGCCTGCTACGCACCACGTGCGGGTGCCGCTCCCCTCGCGCCGAATGTGGCCCTCCCGGGCGGCTTGCCCCACCCCGCCCCAAAAGGATCCGCCGGAGGGGGCTTTGCCCCCTCTGGACTCCCTTTTTCGCCTGCGGCGGCCGCCCCGTCGGGCGATGGGTACCTAGCCTGCCCCGCATGGGATCACGCAGAGGGCGCCTCGATCTCTCTAGACACCTCGAACGAACTCGTGGTCACCGCGGGGGCGGTATGGCGAGGCGCCGCCGACTTACCTTCCCCCGTCCGCCGCGCCGGCCACGTGCGCCGTCGCCATCGTCAGGAAGCTCCGGACGATTGGGCTGAGCGGCTCGGCGGCGCGGCGCGCGGCGACGATGGCCCGGCGCAGCGGCGGCGCGTCGACCAGCGGCAGGGCGATGAGCAGGCCGGCGGCCACCTCACGCGCCACGGCGGCGCGCGGCAGCAGGGCGATCCCCAGCCGGCACTCGACCATCTTCTTCGCCGCCTCGATGTTGTCGAGCTCCATCACGCTGCGCGGCCGCACGCCGGCCGTGGCGAAGAGCGCGTGCGTCACCTCGTAGTAGCTCGACGTGTGGTCGAAGAGGATGAGCCGCTGGTCGGCTAGCGCGGCGACCGGCATGGGCCGGCCGGTGCACAGCGCGTGCCCGGGCGGCACGACGAGGACCAGCTCGTCCTCGTAAAGGCGTGTCACTGCCAGGTCGGGGTGCTGGATGAGGCGCATCAGGCCGAGCTGCACCTGGTCGGCCAGGATCATCTCCAGCACCTGCTCGGAGTGCCCGGTACGCACGACAATCTCGATCTCGGGATGCTCGGCGGTGAAGCGCGCCAGCAGGTTCGGCAGGACGTAGGTGCTCACCGCCGGCGTAGCGCCGACGACCAGCCGGCCGCCGCGCCCGCTGCGCACCGACTCGATCGCCGTCCGCCCCTGGCGCAGCGTGTGCAGAGCGCGCTCGGCGTGGGGCAGGAAGGCCTTACCGGCCTCGGTGAGCCGCATGCCGCGCGCGCTGCGGATGAAGAGCTGGTCCTTCAGGGTGCGCTCCAGCCCCTTGATGCGCAGGGTGACGGTCGGCTGGCTGACGAAGAGGGCCTCGGCGGCGCGGCCGAGGTGGCCGTGGCGGGCCACAGCGACGAACGCCTCGATCTGTGCGAGCAGCACGGTGGGGCACTCCGGCATAGCAGGCGGTGCGTAC
>JACQUS010000053.1 GCA_016210125.1 Chloroflexota bacterium
CAGGCCGTCCGCTCCGCGATCAGCTCGGCCAGCAGCGGCTCCAGCACGCGGCGGTTCTCGCGCCGCGCGCCGATCGTCGCGTAGCGCGGGTCCTGGGGCAAGTCGGGCCGACCCAGCACCTCGCACAGCTTCTGGAAGAACGCCTCGGTGAGGCAGGCGACGACGATGGGCTTGTCTTTGGCGCGGTAGAGGCCGTAGGGGACGACGGTGTCATGTCCCGTCCCCTGCGGGCCGAGGATGCGGCCATCGGCGAAGTAGTAGCCGGCGAAGTACGCCAGCAGGGCCACCTGCCCGTCGAGGCAGCCGACGTCGACATAGGCGCCCTCGCCGGTGCGCTCGCGGGCGAAGAGCGCGCTGGCGACGCCGAAGGCGCCGAACATCCCACCGGCCATGTCGCCGATGCCCAGCCCCATGCGCGCGATCTGCCCGTCGGGCGTGCCGGTCAGGCTCAGCCCGCCGCTCATGGCTTGGAAGAGAATGTCGAAGCCGGGACGCTGGGCGTACGGGCCATCCTGGCCGAAGCCCGAGATCGAGCAGTAGACGAGCCGCGGGTTGACGCCACGAAGCGTCTCGTAATCGATGCCGAGCCGTTTCGTGACGCCCGGCCGATAGTTCTCGAGGACCGCGTCGCAGCGCTCGACTAGGCGGCAAAAGACCTGGCGCCCGTGGGGCTTGCGCAGGTCGATGCCGACGCTGCGCTTGTTCTTGTTGATGCTGAGGTAGTACGCGCTCTCGCCGTCGACGAACGGCGGGCCCACGGCGCGGATGGGATCCCCGCCCGGCTCCTCGATCTTGATAACCTCCGCGCCCATGTCGCCGAGCATCATGGCCCCGTAAGGCCCGGCGAGGAAGCGTGTGAGGTCGAGCACACGGACGCCGCTGAGCAGACCTGGCGCTAGCATCTCTCTCACCTTCGCGACCCATGCGCATACCGACTCGCGCGTGGGTCAGCCACGGTATAAAGCAGCGCGGCACCGTTTGTCAATCGCCGGCTGCTCGGCGGCCTGGCCCACCGGCGGGCGGCGACGCGGCAGTGCCGGAGGGCGCGCGTTGACCGCCACCGAGCAGCGTCCTATGCTGGCCAGCGAAGGCGTCGCGCGCTAGATGGCACCAATGCTGCCAGGATGCTAGCACCCTCGCTCTGCTGAGTCGTTGACGCGCCGCGGCGCACCGGTGGGGATGATACCGCGGCGCAGGCGATGGGAGCGCGGGCATCCTGCCCGCATGGGGGTGGGGGCAGGCGGGACGCCCGCGCTCCCAGGCCTATGTTTACAGGAGCCGCAGCGCAGCGAAGGCAAAGCATCCGCAGCGCATTCACCGGCACGCCGACAGGCGGCGGATGCCGCGCCCAGGGCGCTCAGCGTGGCAGGTCTGAGAAACGCATATCCGGTATCGCGATGACCTAGCTGGAGGAGGAGCCCGATGGACCTTCCGACGCTGGACGACGTGCGGCAGGCACGCCAGGGTTTGCGCGGCGTCATCGTCCCGACGCCGCTCCAGACATCGGCGACCTTCAGCGCGCGCGCCGCGTGCGAGGTGCTTCTCAAGCCCGAGTGCCTTCAGAAAGCCGGGGCCTTCAAGCTTCGCGGCGCCTACACCAAGATCCACAGCCTCACTCCGGAGCAGCGGGGGCGCGGCGTGATCACCTACTCTTCCGGCAACCACGCCCAGGGCGTCGCCTACGCGGCGCGGCTCATGGGCGCGCGGGCGGTAGTCGTCATGCCGGAGAACGCCATCCCGGCCAAGGTGGCCGCGACGCGCGGCTACGGCGCCGAGGTCGTCTTCGCCGGCCTCGACAGCCTCGCCCGCCAGCACAAGGCCGAGGAGCTAGTGCGCGAGCACGGCTACACCATGGTCCCGCCGTTCGACGACCCCCACATCATCGCCGGGCAGGGCACCGTCGGGCTAGAGATCCTCGACGAGCGGCCCGACGTGGCGACGATCGTCGCGCCGATCGGCGGCGGCGGCCTATGCTCCGGCGTCGCGCTGGCGGCGAAAGAGGCCAAGCCGAGCGTGCGCGTCGTCGGCGTCGAGCCGGAGGTCTGCCCCGACGCCCGCGACTCGCTGCGCGCGGGCGAGATCCGCACCGCGGCGTCGATCGATACGATTGCCGACGGGCTGCGCGTGCGGCGCGTCGGTGAGCGCAACTTCGCGCTGATGCGCCGCTATGTGGACGACATCGTGACCGTCACGGAGGACGAGATTCGCCAGGCGGTGGTCCTGCTGGCCGAGCGCGCCAAGCTGGTGGTCGAGCCGTCGGGCGCGGTGACGCTGGCCGCCGTGCTGGCCGGGCTCGTGCCGACAGCCGGGCCGGTCTGCGCAATCCTCAGCGGCGGCAACATCGACCGCGGGCTACTGGCGCGGCTGCTTCTGGAAGTCCCGGTCGCCTGAGCGCCGGCGAACCTGGCCACGTCGGCTACGCGCTAGGCGCCACCCTGCCCCGGCACGGGGACGACGCCAAGCTGCTGGAGCACGCCGAGCATGTCGGCCTCGTGCCAGTGCTCGACGATCCGGCCGTCCGCGAGGCGATGGATGGCGATGCCCGACGCCTTGATCCACCGGCCGGTCGGCGGGATGCCGAACAGCTCGCCGCTCTGCGTGCCGTAGGCCGTGACGCGCGTGACGACCCTGTCCCCTTCGGCGACCATGTCCTCGATCACGTGGTAGCCGTCAGGGGTCGCCGCGAGGAAATGGACGAAGGCCCGCTTTTGCCCGTCGAGGTCCGGCGCGAAGCCTGGCGGAGGGTTGTGGGTGAGGAAGTCGGGAGCCAGAAACTCGTCGAGCACTGCCGGGTCGCGCCTCGCGTCGATGGCCTCGAAGTAGCGCCGCACCAAGGCTTTGTTCGCTTCGGTCGACATCGCGCACCTCCCAGTCGATGCTCCGCATTGCTACGCGTCGCGACCATTATAGGCGCTGCGCGCCCTACGAGGTGACATTCGTCATCGCCGCGCGAGGCTACGACTGAGTGACCAACGCTGCCGAGCGCCGTGCCTTGGCGGGGAGGCCGCCTCCCCACCGTGCTATAGTCGAGACGTGCGCCTCGCGGCGCCGGCGGAGAAGATGCGCCCTGCTTTGGCTTCCCGACGTGCGCGCCGGTGCCCAGCCGACCTCCGCCTCAGCGCCGCGGTGCTTGCCGGGCGCGCGACGGCGCGGCTCGTGCGGCGGCTGCGGCTCGGCGGCGGGACCTCGCTGCCCGGGTTGGTCGCCCAGCGGCTCGACGCGCAGAGCGCGCGCAAGCTGGCCGCCGCCCTGCCGCAGGGCGTCGTGCTGGCGACCGGCACCAACGGCAAGACCACGGCCACGCGCCTGCTGAGCGGCATCGCCCGCCAGGCGGGCTGGCGCACGGTCCACAACCGCGCCGGCGCCAATCTCGTCGGCGGCGTCGCCGCGGCGCTGGTCGAGGCCGCCGGAGTGGACGGCCACCTGAGCGGCGACCTGGGCATCTTCGAGGTCGACGAGGCCGTCTACCCGCACGTTCAGGACCTGGTGCAGCCGCGCGTCGTCGCCTTCACCAACCTCTTCCGCGACCAGCTCGATCGCTACGGCGAGGTCGACATCGTCCGTAGCATCTGGCGCGACGCAGTCTCGCGGCTCGACCCGGCGACTACGCTCGTGCTCAACGCCGACGACCCTTTGGTAGCCTCGCTGGCGCAGGCGCGCGCGGCGGGGCCGGTGCTCTTCTACGGCCTCGACGCCGGCGAGGCCGTGGCGACGGCCGCGCCGCAGACGAGTGACGCGCGGCGCTGCCCGCTGTGCGGCGACCCGCTGCAGCACGAGCGCGTGCATTACGGCCACGTCGGCCACTATCGCTGCACGTCCTGCGCCTTCGCCCGCCCGGCGCCGGACGTGCGCGCCACGGCGCTGTGGCCGCGCTACGACGGCGGGCAGGTCATGCGCCTCGAAACGCCGGCCGGGACGGCCGACGTGGCCGTCCCGCTGCCCGGAATGTACAACGCCTACAACGCCCTGGCGGCCGCGGCGGCGGCGCTGGCGCTGCGCATCGGGCTGGCCGAGGTGCGCGCTGGGCTGGCGGCCGGCGCGCAGGTCTTCGGTCGCGGCGAGCGCGTGGCCATAGCCGGCCGTGAGCTGCTCCTGGCGCTGATCAAGAACCCGGTCGGCTGCACGGAGGTGCTGCGCACGCTTACCCAGGACGGCGGCCAGCACGTCGTGTTGGTCATCATCAACGACCGCCTGGCCGACGGCACGGACGTCTCGTGGCTCTGGGACGCCGAGTTCGAACTGCTCGCCGAGCGCGTCACGTGCACGCTCGTCGCCGGGACGCGAGCTGAGGACATGGCCGTCCGGCTCAAGTACGCCGGCGTGCCCGTCGAGCGCATCGTCTGCGAGCCGCAGCTCGACCGCGCGCTCGCCACGGCGCTCGGCGCAGCGCGGCCGGGGCAGTGTGTGCGCGTCCTGCCGACGTACACCGCTCTTCTAGAGTTCCGCGAGCTGCTGGCACGGGCGGGCGCTCTGCATCACTTCTGGGAAGACTAGTGATGCGTCTTGTGATCGGGCATCTCTATGCCGACCTCATGAGCGTCTACGGCGACCGCGGCAACGTGATCGCCCTGGCCCAGCGCTGCGCCTGGCGCGGCATCGCCGCCGAGGTGCGGCCGATCGGCATCGGGGAAGCAGTGGACCTCCGCGCCTTCGACGTGCTCGTCTTCGGCGGTGGCCAGGACCAGGACCAGCTCACGGTCTGCGACGACCTCCAGGCCGTGAAGGGGGCGGCTCTGCGCGACGCCGTGGCCGATGGGCTCGTCATGCTGGCGGTCTGCGGCGGATACCAGCTCCTCGGCTACTACTTCCGGCTCGGCAGCGGGGAGGTGCTGCCCGGGCTGGGCATCATCGACGCCTACACCGTCGCCGGCCGCCGGCGGCTCATCGGCAACGCAGTGGTGCGCTGCCCGTGGGCCGGCTCGCCTGCGCCGACGCTCGTGGGCTTCGAGAATCACAGCGGGCAGACGTTCCTGCACAGCGCGCGGCCGCTC
Organism: Chloroflexota bacterium; assembly: GCA_016210125.1. Classification (GTDB taxonomy): domain Bacteria; phylum Chloroflexota; class UBA6077; order FW602-bin22; family JACQUS01; genus JACQUS01. The sequence continues at coordinate 4,992 of JACQUS010000053.1, forward strand.
GGCGCGGTCGTCCTCGGCAGCGGCAACAACGGCCGCGACGGCGGCGAGGGCGCGGTGCAGCTCAACGTGTTCGGCACGTACCTGCACGGCCCGCTGCTGCCCAAGAACCCCTGGTTTGCCGACCACTTGCTCACGCTGGCGCTACGCCGCCGCTACGGCGCCGACGCCGCGCTACCGCCGCTCGACGACGCCCTGGAGCAGCGGGCGCACGAAGCCGTCCGCCGGCGGGCGCTGCGCCTTGGCCGCCAGCTTACCGGCGTGCGGTAGCGGTGACCTCGCCCCCTGGCCCCCTCTCCGGCGCGGAGAGGGGGAGCACCACGACGACCCGCGGCGGCGCCCGGCGCATCGCCGGTGCCATGCTCATCATGATGGCTGCCTTCGTGGCCAGCCGCGCCACCGGGCTGGCGCGCGACGTCGTCTTCGGCCACCAGTTCGGCACGAGCCCGGCCTACGCCGCATTCCTGGCGGCGAACCAGATCCCCGACCTGCTCTTCCAGGTGCTCGCCGGCGGCGCGGTGGCCTCGGCGTTCATCCCCGTCTTCGCCGGTCTGCTCGCGGCGCGGCAGGAGGCCGAGGCCTGGCGGCTGGTCTCGGCGCTGTTCACTGTCGCCGCGCTGGTCATGCTGCCGATCGTCGCCGCGCTCTGGCTAGCCGCGCCGCTGGTCGTCGGCCTGCTGGCGCCCGGCTTTGGCCCCGAGCTACGCGCCTTAGCCGCCGACCTCACGCGCGTCATGCTGCCGGCGCCGCTCTTCTTCACCTGGGGTTGCTTGGCGACGAGCGTTCTGCAGACGTACCACCGCTTCTTGCTGCCGGCGCTCGCGCCGACGGTCTATAACCTGGCGCTCATCGGCGGCGCGCTGGCCGCCGGCTTCCTGCCGCCGGACGAGCGTCGCGTGTTCGCTCTGGCTGGCGGCGCGCTCGTCGGCTCGGTCCTCTTCCTCGCAGTGCAGGTGCCGGGGCTGGTCGCCCAGCGCGCGCGTCTCCGGCCGCTGCTCGCCCTGGGCAGCCCGGCGCTGCGTCAGGTTGGCCTGCTGATGCTGCCGCGTGCCCTGGGCCTCGCCGTGGCGCAGCTCAACCTGCTCGTTGCGCTCTACTTCGCCTCAGGTATGCCCGAGCGCTACGCGGCACTGATGTATGCCTACCGGCTGATGATGCTGCCGCTGGGCGTCTTCGGTATGGCGCTGGGCACGGCCGTTTTCCCGACACTCGCTGCCCAGGCGGCCCAGGGCACGCAGGAAGCGCTGCGGACGACACTCGCGGGCACGCTGCGCGTGGTGCTGTTTCTGACGCTGCCGGCGGCGCTGGGTCTGATGCTGCTAGGCGAGCCGATCGTCCGGGCGCTCTTCGAGCGTGGCGACTTCCGGCCTGACGCCACCGCGGCGACAGCGGCGGCCCTGTCGTTCTACGCACTGGCGCTCGTCGCCCAAGCGGCCGTCGAGATTCTCACCCGCGGCTTTTACGCCCTGCGCGACACGCGGACGCCGGTGGCCATCGGCGCCGTGGCGATGGGCGTCAACGTCGTCGCCAGCGCGCTGCTGGTCGTGGACCTCGGCCACCGCGGGCTGGCATTGGCGCTGGCACTGGCCTCGGCCTGCGAGGCGGCGCTGCTGCTGGGGCTGCTGCGGCGGCGCCTCGGCGGGCTGGCGCTCCGGGCGCTCGGCGGGACGCTCTGGCGCGCCGCGGCGGCAGCGGCGGCGATGGGTGGGGCGGTGGTCTGGCTGCGCGAGAACATCGCCCTGCTGCGCGCAGCCGAGGAGCTGCCGCGCCTCGCCGGCCTGGCGGGTGTCGTCGCCGTGGGAGTCATCATCTTCCTCGCCGCGTCCTGGGTCCTCGGCGCGCGCGAGGTGCGCGAGGTCAGCGCACTCGTCCGACGGCCGGCGCGGGGCGACGCCCGCTAGATGGTATACTTTGGGCGGATGTGCCCCGAGCCCTTAGCGAGCCGCCCTTGTAAGCCGGAACGGCTCGCTACGCTCAAGGGTCACCTCTGGGGAGGCGAATACTATTTCACCTTGGCGATGGCGACATGAGTAGGGGCGATCCTTGTGATCGCCCAGATCGGGGCGAAGACAAGCTTCGCTCCTACAATGACCCGGCCACCATGAAGCAGCAGAAGAATCCGCAGCCTGCCGGGCGCACGGGTTGCGCATGCTTCGGCCTTTGGCCCTAGCATGACAGACCGCCGCCCCTCACGAACGCCACGGCTGCTTACGCGTCGCCAGAAAACGATACGCTGAGTCTTGGTGTATGACGCCTCAGAGCCTGATTCGCAACTTTTGCATCATTGCCCACATCGACCACGGCAAGACGACGCTCTCCGACCGCCTCCTGGAACGCACGGGCACGGTCAGCGCGCGCGACATGACCGAGCTGGTCCTCGACTCGATGGACCTCGAGCGCGAGAAGGGCATCACCATCAAGGCCCGCGCCGTGCGCATGCAGTATGCCGCGCGGGACGGGCAGAGCTACCAGCTCAACCTCATCGACACGCCCGGCCACGTCGACTTCTCCTACGAGGTGAGCCGCAGCCTGGCCGCGTGCGAGGGCGCGCTGCTGGTGGTCGACGCCTCGCAAGGCATCGAGGCGCAGACGCTGGCCAACACCTACCTCGCGATGGAGCACGACCTCGTGCTCATCCCGGTGGTAAACAAGATCGACCTGCCCAACGCCAACCCGGAGCACGTCGCGGAGGAGATCGAGCGCGTCATCGGCATGCCGCGGGCGGAGGTGATCTTCGCTTCGGCGAAGGAAGGCGTCGGCGTCGACGAGATTCTGGAAGCGGTCGTGCACCGCCTCCCTCCGCCGCGCGGCCACCTGCGCCAGCCGCTGCGGGCGCTGATCTTCGACTCGCACTACGACTCGTACAAGGGCGTCATGGCCTACGTGCGCGTCGTCGACGGCGCCGTGCGCGCTGGCTCGCGCATCTGGATGATGGCCACCGAGCAGATGGCCGAGGTGCTAGAGGTTGGCGTCTTCGGGCCTGACCTCGCACCGGTGGGCGAGCTAGCGGCCGGCGAGGTGGGCTACGTGGCCACCGGCCTGAAGAACGTGCGCGAGTCGCGCGTCGGCGACACCATCACCGAGGCGGCGAATCCGGCCGACCAGCCGCTGCCAGGCTACCGTCCGGTCAAGCCGATGGTCTTCGCCGGCCTCTACCCAGTTGAGAGCCACGACTACGCGCTGCTGCGCGACGCGCTCGACAAGCTGAAGCTGAACGACGCGGCGCTGGTCTACGAGCCGGAGAGCTCGGCCGCGCTCGGCTTCGGCTTTCGCTGCGGCTTTCTCGGCCTGCTGCACATGGAGATCGTCCAGGAGCGGCTGGAGCGTGAGTACGCGCTGGAGCTGCTGACGACGGCCCCGAGCGTCGAGTATCGCGTCGAGACCACCGATGGCGGCGAGCTGTACGTGCATAGCCCGCAAGAGCTGCCCTCGCCCAACCACATCGCCGAGATCGCCGAGCCCTGGCTCGAGCTCACCATCATCACCCCATCGCGTTACATCGGTGCGATTATGGACCTGGTGACCACCCGGCGCGGCACGTCGAAGCGTATGGAGTACCTGGACGAGCAGCGCGTCGTGCTGACCTACGACCTGCCGCTGGCCGAGATGCTCGTCGACTTCTACGATCAGCTCAAATCGCGCACACAAGGCTACGCGTCGCTCGACTACTCGTTCAGCGAATTCCTCCCTGGCCGCCTGGTGCGGCTCGACGTGCTCGTGAACGGCCTGCCGGTCGATGCGCTCTCGCTCATCACCCACGCCGAGAAGGCTCACGCGCGCGGCAAAGAGCTCGTCGAGAAGCTGCGCAAGCTGATCCCACGCCAGCTCTTCGACGTGCCGCTCCAGGCGGCCATCGGCAGCCGCGTGGTCGCCCGCGAGACGATCCCCGCGATGCGTAAGAACGTGCTGGCGAAGTGCTATGGCGGGGACGTGACGCGCAAGCGCAAGCTGTTGGAGAAGCAGGCGGAAGGCAAGAAGCGACTTAAGCGCGTCGGGCAGGTGGAGATCCCGCAAGAGGCGTTCATGGCCGTCCTGCGGCTGGGGTAGCGGCACAGGACGCTGCCGAGGTGGTGCGACGGTGCGCGCCTTGCTCGTGGTCTTGGCGCTCGCGCTCGTCCTGCTGGCTGGGCTGGCTCTCACCTTGCGCCTGCCCACGCACCTCAAGGTCCTCTTCCTCGTCGCACAGGAGTTCCCGCAGGTTCCGGTCAAGCCACTCAGCCTGCTGAGCGCACCGCCCACGCGGCAGCAGATCCGACTCGACGCGCCACACGGCGCGGTGGTCGCCGACGTGTTCCTACCCAACCAGCTCGTCGGGGAAGTCGCCGCGGGCTCGCGGCCGGCGGTGGTCATCGCCATGGGCGTCAAGACGGCCGAGCGCGACCGGCCGCTGTTGCTGCACCTCGGCGATACGCTGAGCCGGCTAGGCTACGTCGCCGTCTGGCCACGCTCCGAGGTTCTCGACCAGGGCGTCTCGACCTTCGAAGAGCCGGAGACGTTCGTCCGCGCCGTGCTCTACGCCGCGCAGCTCCCGCAGGTCGACCCGCGGCGCATCTCCTTCGCCGGCTTCTCGATCGGCTCGTCGATCGCGCTGGTCGCCGCCACCGACCGGCGCGTCACCGACCACGTGCGCGCGATCATCTTCTTCGGCGGCTACTACGACGCCTTCGAGTACCTGCTGAGCCTGGCGACGGGCACCGTGCAGCTCGACGGCGCGGTCACCCCGTGGTCGCCGGCCGAAGGCGCGGTGAACC
>JACQUS010000444.1 GCA_016210125.1 Chloroflexota bacterium
GCAGGCCTCCCAGCCACATAGCCAGCCGCCGCGCCAGCGGGCCAGCGCCGGACGCGGTCGGTGCGGCCTGGCGGGCGACCTGGGCGCGCTCTGCCTCGCGCGCCAGGTCCTCGTACTGCGATTCTCGCGCCAATATACTCTGATAGCTCGGAAACACAGTGCCCTCCCGGCGACATGCCGCGCCTAGGCGTTCGCTATGCGCGCCCATGCCCAGAATAGCGTCGCGAGGCGTGCTACACTTCTGGCCAAGGACGGCTCGGCGGCCGGACCTTCGACCGACTTGCGCCGTCCGCCGAAAGACCGAGTGGGACGCTGGCGCCAGCATGGCGATTCGCGTGCTGATCGCCGACGACCATGCCGTCGTTCGCCAGGGCCTGCGCATGTTTCTGAGCCTCGACCCCGACCTGGAGGTCGTGGGCGAGGCACCCGACGGGGCCGCGGCCGTCCGCCTGGCGCGGCAGCTTGCGCCTGATGTCGTGCTGATGGACCTGCTCATGCCAGTCATGGACGGCATCGCCGCCACGGCGGCCATCCGCCGCGCGCTGCCGCAGACCGAGGTGCTGGCGCTCACCACTGTGCTGGAGGACGCGACGGTCGTCGGGGCCGTGGGCGCCGGGGCCGTGCGCGCCGGGGCCATCGGCTATCTGCTGAAGGATGCCCAGGCCGACGAGCTGTGCCAGGCCATCAAGGCCGCCGCCGCTGGACAAGTGCAGCTCGCGCCCCAGGCGGCGGCGCGGCTCGTGCGCGAGGTGCGGGCGCCGGAGAGCCCCGAGGCGCTCACCGAGCGAGAGACCGAGGTCCTGCGCCTTTTGGCTGAGCGGCGTGCCAACAAAGAGATCGCCCGCGCGCTGAAGATCGGCGAGAAGACGGTCAAGAGCCATGTGAGCAGCATCCTCGGCAAGCTCGGCGTCGCCAGTCGCACGCAGGCGGCTCTGTACGCCGTGCGCGTCGGCCTGGTGCCGGCCGGTCCGTCGAGCGACGGCCGACATGCAGCCGGGTAGCCCCATCGCGCCAGGCCCGCCCGACGCCGCGGCCGCGACCGATCCGACCGACCCACCGCCGAGCCGCGCGGCCGCTGCCGACCCGCCCGACACCGCCCCAGCCGGCGGGCGGGCGCCCGGCGGCGCAGCCGCCGCCTCGGGCGCGCCGACGGCCCCCGGCACGGCCGTCGAGCGCCCCTCCGGCCACGCCGTGCTCTCCGCTGAGCAGCTCGGCCTCGGCGCGCTGGGCAGCCTGATTGAGGCGTCGCTCGACGGCATCGTCGTCGTCGACGAGGCGGGCCGCTACGTGTATGCCAATCCGGCGGCCTGCCGCATCCTGGGCTACCGGCTGGAGAGGCTGGTCGGGCGGGCTTCCTGATCAACTTCGCGCCGCGCGTCCACCAGGCGATGGTGGCGCGCTTTGAGGCCAACCTGGCCGGGCAGCCGGGCCGCTGGTCGTCCATCCTTGTCCGGCCGGACGGCACCGAGCGCGAGATCGAGTATGCCAACATGCGGCTCGTGGTCGACGACCAGGTGCGCACAGCGTCCGTCTTTCGGGACGTGACCGAGACGCGGCGGCTCGTCCGCGAGTAGGAGGCGCTAGTCCAGGTGGCGTCGCGCGTTGCCGACGCCGGCTCTCTCGACGCGACGCTGAGGGAGCTGGCCGCTAACGTCGCGCGCGCGACCGGCGCCGAGGCGGCGATGGTCGTGCCGCTGGAAAGCGGGCCGCCGTGGTTCCGTCTCACCGGGACATTTGGCCTGCCGGAGGGCTACGGCGAGGCGCTCCAGGCGGCCATTCAGGCCAAGGCGCAGTCCCCGGCGGTGACCGAGCCGCCGTCGCTGATGGCCGACAGCGCGGCGCTCATCCTGCGCCTCGGCGTCACGCCGCAGAGCCTGGCGCCGTTCAGCACCACGTTCATTGACCGCGACGTGCGCCGCCGCCTGCTGAGTGACCCCGCCTATGGGCCGGTCCACCGCTTCGCGCGTGAGGCTACCTGGGACACCGTGGTTAGCGTGCCGATGGTCTACCACGAACGGCAGGTGGGCGTGGTCATCGCCTAC
>JACQUS010000445.1 GCA_016210125.1 Chloroflexota bacterium
GCAGTGGGGACAACCGTCCCCTCTGCACACCCCTTTTCATTCGTGCCGGTGCGCCACGGCGCATCGACGACTCCGATGGAAATGGCCCTGATGGGCTGCCCCACCTCGCCTCAAGAACTATCCGAAAGGGAGCTTCGCCCCTTTGGATTCCCTTTGGATTCCCTTTTCCTCCCCGATGGTCGCAAGTCCGACACCGCGGCGCTCGTCAGCCGTCGGTCTGCGCGCTCGACGGCGCCAGCCGCCGGGCGATGGCCGCGACGTGCGCGTCGAGCCCTTCCGCGCCGCCGATGGCCATCGCCGCTGGGCCGAGGCGCGCCACGTCGGCCGGCCCCACGGCCAGGACGCTCGACAGCTTGACGAAGTCGCCGACGTGAAGAGGCGAGGCGAAGCGCGCCGCGCCGCCAGTCGGCAGCACGTGGCTGGGGCCGGCGACGTAGTCGCCCATAACGTGCGGCGACTGCGCGCCGACGAAGACCGCCCCGGCATTGCGCACCTGCCCGAGCAGCGCCCACGGGTCGGCGACGAACAGGCAGAAGTGCTCCGGAGCGAACTCGTTGGCGAGCGCCATCCCCACGGCCAGGTCCGGCACGACGACGACGCCACCCTGCCGCTCCAGCGCCTCGGCGATGATTGCCCGCCGCGGCAGCGCGGCGAGCTGGCGCTCCACGGCGGCATCGACGGCCTCCGCCTGCGCGCGGCTGTCGGTCAGCAGCAGCGCGGTGGCCTGCGGGTCGTGCTCGGCCTGCGTGAGCAGCTCGGCCGCTAGCGTGTCCGCATCGGCGCTCTTGTCGGCTAGCAGCAGGGCCTCGCTCGGGCCGGCGAGCTGGTCGATGCCCACCACACCAAACACCTCTCGCTTCGCCAAGGTCACGAAAATATTGCCCGGCCCGAAGAGCTTGTCCACGCGCGGCACGCTCGCCGTCCCGTAGGCGAGCGCGGCGATGGCCTGCGCGCCGCCCATGCGAAAGACGCGGTCCACGCCGGCGATGTCGGCGGCGACGAGCACCGCCGGGCTGACCGCGCCGTCGCGCGCTGGCGGCGTCGCCAGTACGACCTCGCCCACCCCGGCGACGCGCGCCGGCACGGCCGTCATCAGCACCGTCGAGGGGTAGGCGGCGCGGCCGCCGGGTGCGTAGAGGCCGACGCGGGCCAGCGGCCGGACGAGCTGGCCCAGCGCCGTGCCGCCCTCGAACTCGATCCATGAGTGCCGCACCTGCTTGGCGTGGAAGGCGCGGATGCGCTCCGCGGCAAGTCGCAGTGCGTCGGCCACCTCTGGCCGCACCGACTGGTAGGCGCGCTGCATCTCGGCGCGCGGGACCTCCAGCGGGTCGGGGGCTACGCCGTCGAGCCGCAGGCTCCAGTCGCGCAGCGCCGCGTCGCCGCGCGCACGCACATCGCGGACGATGCGCCGGACGGCCTCCTCGGGCGTCAGCGGCCCGCCGAAGAGCTCGGCGATGCGCGCGGCAACCGCCGGCGGCACGTCGCTCTCGTCGAGCGGCGCGCGGCGCAGGAGCGTCGCGCGCGCCTCCTCGACGCTGGTGATGATGCGGAGCATGCTCCGCTCCCTCTCTCACCTAGTCCGAAATAGCTCTCGCGAGCTGCCCCACCCCGCTCCGGGAAGAATTCCCAGAGGTCGCCCGAGGCGACCTCTGGACTCCCCTTTGCATCCCAGCCGGGGCGTTGCGCCGAGGCGACTACCGGCCCCTCTGTACGCTCGGGTGCCGCGGGAGTCGCTCTTCATTCCGCGCCGGCGGCTAGCCGGGAAATTGCTCACTCCCCCAGGCACAAGCGGGTGCGCAGCCCCGCCTCGGCCCCGCTGTCACTGTCAGGCGACGGGCTGCGGCGCGGGCGCCTCCGACCGGCCCGCCGGGAACCCCGCGGCTAGCGGGCAGGGGCCGAACAGGTCGGGATGGGCGGCGCGCACGAGCCACGCGAAGCCCTCGACCAGCCGCGGACCCGGCCGACCGAAAAGGCCCTCCCAGACGACGTGCACGCGCCCCTCGCGCACGGCGCGGATGCGGCCCCAGCCCGGACGTGCGACAATCTTGTCGAGCGCCACGGGGCGGCGCGCGCCGCACCAGCAGACGAGCACGACGTCGGGGTCGCGAGCGATGACCTCGTCCCCGGTGATCACGTCGCTCTCCTTGGGCAGGTCGGCGAAGGCGTTCTCCGCGTGGGCGAGCGCACTCAGGTCGGTGATCCAGCTTGGCCGACCGGGGGTGATGAGCGGCTTGGGCCACCACTCCCAGTAGAGGCGCGGGCGGGCCGGCGCCGTTGCGGCGCGCGCGGCCAGCGCAGCGATGCGCGCACGCAGGTCGGCGACGAGAGCCCGTCCGCGCTCGGGAACGCCGGCCAGCTCGGCGACGAGCACGATGTCGCGATAGATCTCGTCGAGGCGCTGCGAGTGCAGGACGATGTAGGGCAGCCCGGCGGACTCGAGGCGCAGCAGATTACGCTCCATGCCCGGCACGCTGAGCGACGCGACGACCAGGTCCGGCTCGAGCGCCGCGACCTTCGCCACGTCGACATCGAGGTCTGGACCAAGCCGCGGCAGCCGAGCGACTTCGGGCGGATGGTCGGAGTCGTTGTCTACGCCGACGACGCGCTCGCCGAGCCCCAGGGCGAACAGAATCTCCGTGTTGCTTGGGCAAAGCGACACGATGCGTCGGGCTTGGTCGCGGGCCATGCTGCATCTCCGACGCGCGCGAACGCCGGCTAGCGCTCTGCTTCGATGCTACCACCGCCCGCGCGCGAGGGTCAACGTGGTACTACGCGAGGCACTACGCGAGGAGGGGCGCCCGTGGCGGAGACCTCGGCCCTGCGGATGCGGTTGCGCTCGGCGCTCGTGGCCATTCCGCTTGTCCTCGCCCCGGTCCTCGTCGGCGGTCTGCCTTTTCTCGTGCTGGTTGCCGTCTGCGCCGCCATCGCCGCCATGGAGGGCGCGGCGATGTTCCGCGAGCGCGGCCTGCGCCCGCCCGTGGCGCTCGCCGCCGCCATGGCGCTGCTACTGGTCCTGGCCACGGCGTATCCGGACTCCCTCCCCCAAAGCACGGTCGCCGCTCTGGCGGCGCTCGGCCTGGTGCTGGCCTTCGGCTGGCGGCGGCTGCGCGGTGCGTGCTGGCAGCGCGCCGCACTGGAGGCTGGCCTGGCGGTGGGCGCCGCGCTCTACGTCGGCGGGCTGCTGCGTTACGCGCTACCGCTCCGGCAGCTCCCGCTGGGCCTCGCATGGGCGGCGGTGGTGCTGATGAGCACCTGGGGCAGCGATACGGCGGCCTACGTCGTCGGCCGACGGTGGGGCCGCCGCCGCCTCGCGCCGGCCGTTAGCCCTGGCAAGACGTGGGAGGGCGCGCTTGCCGGCCTGGCCGTCGCCGTTGGCGCGTCAGCCATCGTCGCCCCGTGGCTGGGCCTCGGGCCGCCGGCCGCTCTGGCGCTGGGCCTGATCGTCGGACCGGCAGCCATCGCCGGCGACCTATTCGAGTCGGCGCTCAAGCGCGTGGCCGATGTCAAAGACGCCGGGCACCTCATGCCCGGGCATGGCGGCCTGCTCGACCGCATCGACAGCCTGCTGTTCGTCGTCGTCGCCTGCTATGGCTACGCGCTGCTGGTCGGCGGGCGCTAGGGCACGGTCGCATGCCGCTCGATTGCGGACAAACCGGCTGCTGAAAAGGGTTTGCCACGGATCGTGGTATAAGATGGAGACGATGGAAGCAACTGCGACGCGCATGACCGCCGAGCGTCTCGGCGCCGACCCGAGCTGGTACCTGGCGGCGCGCATCGTCGGCGTGCCCTGGGCGCTCACCTACCTGCGCCTGCGCTGGACTGGCAGCGCGCACATCCCCCGCGCTGGCGCGGCGCTCATGGTCAGCAACCACCTGAGCAACCTCGATCCGTTCATGCTCGCGGCCGGATGCCCGCGCAGCCTCACATTCATGGCTAAGAAGGAGCTGTTTCGCAACGCGCTGCTGCGGCTCATCCTCACGCGCTTGGGTGCCGTGCCCATGGAGCGCGCGCAGGCCGACTTAGAGGCTGCCCGCGTTGCGCTGCGACTTCTGCGCGCCGGCCAGATCTTGGTCATCTTTCCGGAGGGCACGCGCAGCCGCACGGGGCGCCTCGGCCCGTTCAAGGTCGGCGCGGCGCACATCGCCCTGAAGATGCGCGTGCCCATCATCCCAGCCGCCCTGACTGGCGCGGACCGCGTCCTGCCGCGTGGGGCGCGCTGGCCGCGGCCGGGGTCGGTGTTCGTGCGCTACGGTCCGGCGTTCGAGCTCACGGAGTTCTACGATGCCCCCCGCAACGTGGCGACGCTGGAGGCGGCGACAGCCGTCATCCGCGAGCGCGTCGGCGCTCTCCTGCCGCCAGCGCTACGCGGCTAGCGAGGCAGACGACGCGCGATGGAGAGGGAGGAGATGGGGTCGGAGGCGCGGTGGGAGCGCCTGGCGCGGCTAATCTCGCTGCTCAGCTATCCGGCCATCGCTGGGCCCATCGGGCTGGCGTACATGGGGCTGCTGCTGCGCACCGCACCCACCGACATTGCCAAGTGGCTGGGGCTGTGCATCGGCTCCATGGCCGTGCCGCTCGTGCTCGTCGTCGTGCGGCGCGTGCGCAGCGGGCACATCAGCGACTTCGACGTCTCGTTACGGGCGCAGCGCAAGGAGATCTACCTCTGGGGCCTCGCGCTGAACCTCCTCACCATCACCCTCGTGTATGCGCTCGACGGGCCGCTGTTCATCCTGGCGGCGCTGCTGAGTGGCCTCGTCGCCGGGCTCCTGGGGATTCTGGTGAATCGCTATATCAAAGTGAGCGTGCACACCGGCGTGTCGGCAATGGTCGCCACTGGGCTACTGCTGGTCAGCGGGCCGAGCGCCTGGCCGACGCTGCCGATGGTCGGCGCCGTCGCCTGGGCACGCTACCGCGTCCGCCGGCATACGGCGGCCGAGATCGCCGGTGGCCTCGCCCTCGGCGCCGTGGCCACCACCCTGACGTTCAAGATGGTCGGCCTCCCCTGAGCTATGCGAAGCGAGCCTTTTGGCTGAGGTAGAACTGCCGCATCTCCTCGTTCGCGGCGTGCGTCCGCGCCAACGTCTCCGACAGCGCGGGGAGGCTGCCGCCTGGGATGGCCACCAGACAGCGGTCGTCGGGAATCTCGGTGTACGTACGCATGCCCATGCAGCCGACCGACACGGTCGTCGTGCCCCGCGCCACGGCCGTTGGCAGCGCGCCGCAAGCCGGGCGGCCGAAGAGAGCACCCTCGGGGTGCTCGGCCCACTGCACCGCACCGACGGCCTCTTGAAGGAGCATCGCCTGCCGCGGTGTCGCCCACAGCAGCACGACGTCCGGCTCGACGGGAAACTGCGCCAGCGGGCCGTAGACGATGCCGCGCGCCGGCCGGCCGAACTTCGGGATGTGCGGGACTTCCTCCTGCTGGACGTAGCCGATGGCGCACATCTGCTGGACCAGCCCCATGAGCTCCTGCATCGCGCTCGCCGGCAGATCGAAACCCATGACCATCGCACCAATCGGGCACCCCAGGTGGTCCTCGGCGCTGGCGTAGAAGACGCCGTGCTCGGCCTGGCGCCAGAACGCGCAGGCCGACGGCACGCGCCCGGCCGCGCGCGCGACGCCGGCCGGCGGCTCGTCGGCCAGCGCCAGCGCGACCGGTGGAAGGGCGAGGCCAAGGCGCTCGTGCAGCAGTGACGCCAGAGTAGCGCGCGACATACGCGGTCTCCTCTCAGCCGAGGTACTTGCCAAGCAGCGGCGCCAGGACGTGACGCACCTGCTCCGGAATCATGGCGCGGTCGGTGACGATGGCATCGGCCAGCGCGCGCGGGCAGGCGCAGGTCCGCTCCGCCGGGATGCGCGGCAGCGCCTCGGCGATGGTGCGCTTGGCCGTGTCCACGTTCTTGAGCAGGTTGACGATGATCATCTCCGCGGTGACGGCCTCGTGCGAGTCGTGCCACACGTCGTAGTCGGTCACCATGGCCAGCGTCGCGTAGCACATCTCGGCCTCGCGCGCCAGCTTGGCCTCGGGGATGTTCGTCATACCGATGACATCGACGCCCCACTGCCGGTAGATGCGCGACTCGGCCTTAGTGGAGAACTGCGGCCCCTCGATGCAGATGTACGTCCCACCCTGGTGCACACGGGCGCCGGAAGCTCGCGCCGCGTCGTACAACACGCTGCTGAGCACCGGGCAGTAGGGGTCGGCGAAGCCGACGTGCACGACCACGCCCTGGCCGAAGAACGTGCTGGGACGCGCCTTGGTGCGGTCGACAAGCTGGTCGGGGATGACGACGTCGAGCGGCGCGATGTCCTCGCGCATGCTCCCGACCGCCGAGACCGAGAGGACGATCTCCACACCGAGCTTCTTGAGTGCGAAGATGTTGGCCCGCACGTTCAGCTCGCTCGGGCTGATGCGGTGGCCGCGCGCGTGGCGCGGCAGGAAGGCCACCGGCACGCCGCGCAGCGTGCCGAGCATCAGCGCGTCGCTCGGCGCGCCGAACGGCGTGTCGACAGCCACCTCGCGCACCTCGCCCAGGCCATCGATCGCGTAGAGCCCGCTGCCGCCGATGATCCCCACCCGTGCTTCGGCCACGTTGCTTCCTCATCTCGCCCAGGCTACCCCACCGCACCCCACAGAGCTTCCCAAAGGGGGCTTCGCCCTCTTTGGATGCCCTTGTGCGTGCTGCGGCGCTCGCTCCTCAGGGCAACGACCGGCTCACCCACATGCCAAGGGTGCGCATTTCGCCGGCGGTTGTCAACGGTCTAGGCGTAAGCCGGGACAAGCACGGCCGCGTAGGCCCAGAGCGCCAGCAGCGCCATCCCCACCGCGACGGCCACAGCGACCGGGCGGGCGTAGCGCTCGGGTAGCCAGCCGACGAGGCCGTAGGCGCCGAGCGTCGCGTAGGCTGCGAGGGCCGGGAAGAGCAGCCGGCCCTGCCGGCCGGCCGGCGTCAAGCTCACCCACGCCAGCAGCAGGATGAAGATCAGCGCACCCCAGCCCGCCAGCAGCGCCACCGCCGGCCAGCGCGTGCGCAGCTCGGCGCGCCGGCGCGGCTGTGCCAGGACGAACGCCCAGCCGCCAGCGCTCGCAAGCGCCAGCGCGCCGAAGAGCAGGTAGAACCAGAGCGGCGCCCAGACATTCATCCAGCCGAAGGCCAGCCAGCCGCTGGCGACCAGCAGCCAGGCGTGCTCCGCCCAGCGCTCGGCCGCCAGCACGGGCTGGCCGCTCGATGGACCGAAGCTCGCCAGGTGCGTCGGCCAGCCAAAGGGCTCACCGTAGAGCGCCACGTTGCGCGCGAACCACCAGCCGGCGAGGAGCAGTGGCGGCAGCAGCAGGGCCGGCAGCGCGCGCAGCGCCGGCGCGGCCGAGCGCTCACGGGCAGCGGCCAGCACCGCGGTCGCGCCGGCCAGGGCGAGGAGGGCCAAGGCGCTGAACTTCGCCAGCAGGCCGACGCCCAGCGCAGCGCCAAGGCCCCACCAGGCGCGGCGCGGCGCCTCGCCCAGGGCTAGGCGGACCGCCAGCCACAGCGCTGCGGCGGCTGTCGCGTTGAGCAGGTTGTCGTTGTTGACCACGCTGGCGACGAACACGAACTGGGGATCGAAGGCCGCCAGCGCCGCCGCCAGCAGCGCCACCGACCCGCGCGCTGGCCACACGGCGCGCGCCGTGGCGTAGACGGCGGCGACTACCATGGCGCCCAGCGCCAGCGAGAGCAGCCGCACCAGGCGCACCGCGAGCGCGGCCTCGCCGTACGGCCAGCGCTCCAGCGCCGGGTCGTGGCTGAACATCGCCGCTGCGCCGCGCTCGCGTGGTCCGCCCGGCCGGACGCTGAGGGCGAGCCCCGGCGCGGCGAAGACGTCCTGGACGTCCTCGCGCAGGGCGCTGAGGTCGCGGCCGGCGACGAGCAGCGCGCCGAGAGCGTAGTACAGCGGCGGTTGGCTCGACTCTTGCCCGGCGTAGCTGGCGCGTAGCGAGGGCCGCTGCACCGGCAGGCCGCGGCCCTCGGCCAGGTGGCGCACATACAGAACATGAAGTTGCTCGTCCGGGGCCTCGAAGAGCGGGATCGCTAGGCTGTAGGCGAGAC
>JACQUS010000451.1 GCA_016210125.1 Chloroflexota bacterium
GTCGGGGCTTGTCCCCGACCGCTCCCCATCGGCGGGGGACAAGCCCCCGCCCTACGTCTCGAGGCTCGCTCGCCTGCTGAATTCCGGCGAAATCTGCTCTAGACCCGCGGCTTGCAGAGGAGACAGCAACCCGGTGGCGAAGAACGGAGACGGATCGCTGATTCGCACCGTCGTGCGCGCGGCGGAGATCCTCGACTGCTTTTCGGCTGATACCCCAGAGATCGGCGTCAGCGCCGTCAGTAAGCTCACCGGGCTCGATAAAGGGACCGTCTCGCGCATTCTGGCCACCTTGGCTGCCAAAGGCTTCGTGCGGACTGATACCCGGTCCGGCAAGTACCGCATCGGGCCGCGCATCCTCGCCCTTGCCCAATTCGGGCAGGAATTCTTCGATCTGCGGCAGGAGGCACTCCCTCACCTGCGCTGGCTCTGGCAGCAAACCGGCGAGACCGTGCGGCTCAACGTGGTCCGCGACCTGTGCTGGGTGTGCATCGAGCAGATTGAGAGCCGGTATGCGCTCCGTCGGGTCATGGAGGTGGGGCGACCGGTGCCTCTGCACTGTGGCGCCACGGGTCGGCTGCTGCTGGCATTCCAGCCTCCCTCTGTGGTCGGCATGGTCGTCGACGCGGGTCTAGAGCCGATGAGCGAGCAGACCATCACTGATCCGGATCAGCTCAGAGCGTCGCTCGAACAGATCCGCGCACAAGGCTATGCGCTGAGCTCAGGGGAACGAGAGCCTGGGGGCGTCTCGCTGGCTGTACCGGTGCGCGACTACACGGGCCGCGTGGTCGCCGCGCTCTCCGTATCGTTACCTGAGACGCGCTTTCTGCCAGACAAGGTGGCGGATTGGCTTGCTGATCTCGCCGCGGCGGCCGGCCGACTGTCCGCGGCGCTCGGCTATCGGCAGCAGCGCCCGAGCGAGGCCAATGCGTAGCGCAGGGCCTACACGCTAGGCGAGTCGAACAGGCGCGGAGGAGGTGGGCAATGTCGAAATTCTTGCGCGATATGGAACCCCTGCGGCCGTCGATTGACTGGCAGCGCTTGCAGGAGCTCCGCTGGCAGAGGACGCGAGAGCTGATGGCCCAGGAGGGCCTCCACGGCCTACTGGTCAACAGCTTCGAGCCGGTCATCTACCTCACCAGTTGGCCGCGATGGCAGTTCCTCTTCACCCACCGGTACGCGGCACTCTTCGCCCGCGACGGGGGCGAGCCCGTCATCTTCGCGCCGGAGGCGGATGCCCCGCCCATCGTCGACCAAGAGCTGTTCGACGACGTGCGCGCCCTTCCAACAGTACACCGCGAGTGGCCGGAGCACTTCTCCCGCGCGATGCACGACTACGGTCTGGACGGCGGGGTCGTCGGCATCGACCCGAATATGCTCGGCTGGCTCTATGAGCAGACGAAGCAGCAGGTGAAGAACGTCTCTCTCGCGGACGCGGGGCCTTTCCTAGCGCGACTGCGGGCGGTGAAGAACCCAGAGGAGATCAAGGCGTACGAGCACACGCTGAGCATCATCGAAGGCGCAACTAACACGGCCGTACGGCTGATGAAGGAGAGCTGGGGAAGGTACTCGGAGATCGACATCGTGGCCCGCGCGAGCGAGCAGATGCTGCGGCGTGGCTGCACGAGGACAAACCTCTGGCTGGCCTCCGGCGAGAACGCGACGCCCTTGAAGCGCTACTGGACGGAGAAGATGGTGCGGGCCGGCGAGTTCGCGCTCATCGACGGTGGTGGCTCGTTCAACGGCTTCAGGGCGGAGATCGCGCGAACGGTTTGGGGCGGCGGCCCGCCGTCCGACGAGCAGCAGCGGGCCTACCGGGCGGTCTACGATGCTCATCAGGCGATGCGCAAGGTCTTGCGACCCGGGACCATGACCGCAGAGGTCGACAAGGCGTGCGTGAGCGTGATCAAGGAAGCAGGCTTCTGGGAGCACTACGGCGGGTACCCGTATACCGGCCATGGCATTGGCATCACGCAGGAGCCGCCCTGGATCACCGCAACCGACCTGAAGCTGAATGTACCGCTCGAGGTCGGGATGATCGTCAACCTTGAGCCAGCGATCTTCAAGAAGGGCCTTGGGGGCATCAGAATCGAGGATACGTACCTCATCACGGAGGACGGGTACCGTGTCATGAGCCGGGTTCCGTACGAGGAGGATCTCCTCGGCTGATACGTCGGCTGATACATCGACTGAGTTTGCCCCGTGGCGGGCCGCGACCATCGGGATGAAAAGATCGTGAACGGGATCGTCGACTTCCGCACGCGACTGCGGACCGAAGAGTATCTCTCCTTGTACACATCATCGTCGCTGAGCAACCAGTACTCCCGCCAGTTCGAGCGCATGGGCGTCGAGCTCTCGGAGACGGCCGATCCAGAGGCAGCGTTCTTCCGTGAGATGGACGAGGCCGGCATCTCCGTGGCCGTGTACGTCGGGCGCGACCTGGAGTCGACGACGGGATGGAAGGTGTCGAACGACTACGTGGCCGATCTCGTGAAGCGACACCCTGGCAGACTGGTAGGCTTCGCGGGGATCGATCCGCGGAAGCGCACCGACGCCGTGAGGGAAGCCAGGCGCGCCATTGCCGAGCTGCGCCTGTCGGGCCTAGCGGTCGATCCCTTCCGCGCCGGCATACCGCCCGACGACCGCCTGCTGTACCCCGTGTACGAGGTCTGCGCAGAGCTGGCCGTGCCGATCATCATCACCATCGGCCCTCTTCCTTCGCCGGCGATGTACATGGAGCTCGGGTCTCCGCTGGCCGTCGACCGTGTGGCGACCGATCTGCCGGAGCTGACCATCGTGTGCTCTCACGGGGGATGGCCCTTCACCAACGAGATGATTGCCATCGCGTGGCGGCACGAGCGGGTCTACTTTGAAACGTCTCTCTACGAGACCATGCCGGGGGCCGGCGCGTGGGTGGAGGCGGCCAACACCATCCTGGCGAGCAAGATCCTGTTTGCCAGCGGCTACCCGGCGAGACGCTTCGCCGACGCCGTACGCCTGTACGAGCGTCTGCCCCTCGCGGAGCACGCCCGGGCGCGGGTCATGCGTGAGAACGCGCGCACGCTCCTGGGCTTGCACTAAAGCAGATTTCGCCGGAATTCAGCAGGCGAGCGAGCGTCGAGACGTAGGGCGGGGGCTTGTCCCCGCCGATGGGGAGCGGTCGGGGACAAGCCCCGACCCTACGTTCACTCGCCGACGCCGGCCGAGCCACGTTTACCTACGCGCTACCCCCATCAACCACCGCCGTAACCTGCGCGGACCAGAGTATGCATGAGCATCCCGTCTCGGATCTATCGCGTTGTCCGCTTCACGCCCGGGCTGCGCGACGGCCACGGCCGCAGGAGCCACGAGCGGCCGCCAGGCCGGAGGAGGAGGGGCAGGTGCCTTGGACGGCAATCACCAAGACACCGCGCGATTGGACGGTGGTGCCGAACCTGGTGGACTACGAGGCGACGTGCGCCAGCTTCTCGTGGGACGAGGCCCGTCGTGCCCTGGACGGCCTGCCGGGTGGCCGTGGGCTCAACATCGCGCACGAGGCCGTCGACCGGCACGTTGCCGGCCCACGCCGCGGCCACCTGGCGATGCGCTGGCTGCGCAAGAGCGGCGGGTGCGGGACTACACCTACGCCGACCTCGCCGCGCTATCGAGCCGCTTCGCCAACGTGTTACGCGCGCTCGGCGTGGGCAAGGGCGACCGCGTCTATGTCCTGGCCGGGCGAATCCCGGAGCCATACGTCACCGCCCTCGGCACACTGAAGAACCGCAGCGTCTTCAGCCCCCTCTTCTCCGCGTTCGGCCCCGATCCGATCCGGCTCGATCCCCTTGACAACTGCACCTCCTCGTGCTAGTATATCCTTGAATCCTGATACGAGGATATAAGGTCATGTCACTTGCATCCACGCGCGACGCGGTTCCGCTGACCACCGCTGCGCGCTTCTCGCAGGTCGAGCTGGACGCGCGCTTTTTCCAGGGGTTGGCTGATCCCAGCCGAGTCCGAATTCTCGAACTCCTGCTCGAAGGAGAGAAGAACGTCTCCGAGTTGGTCGACCTGACCGGACTGGCGCAGAATCGCGTCTCGACGCATCTTGGGTGTCTGCGCAACTGCGGCTTCGTGACGACCCGAAAGGAGGGCCGGTTCGTCTATTACCAGTTGACCGATCCCCGGGTCCGCAAGCTGTTGCGGCTGGCGCGCCAGGTCATCACCGAAAACGCCGCACAGATCCTCGCCTGCCGCGTGGTCGGGTAGGGGCCAACGATGCAAGAGCGCCATCTAGCGCCCCTACTTGGGCTCGGCCTTTGTTGTGGCGGTCCCCTCCTAATCGCTGCGCTCGCCGCCGGCCGGAGCCCAAACACCGCGACGCTGCAGCCGGATCGGGCCGCTGTCAGCGTGGGCGACCGATCGGAGCCTGGATGTGCACGTGGTGGCCGAGAACGCTGGCGATGTCATCTACGCCGGTGTGTTGGCCATGGAGCTCTATCGCACCGTGCGCAACGTGGTCGAGACGCTTGCGCGTTACCTGAGGATCGCCGAGGGCCTCAAGCTCGGCGCCCAGACCTTCGGACGCGATATCTCCAAACTTTCCTGCTGTGCGGCGTGGGGGGGAAACGTTGGGGCTCTCGGAAGTAACCTTTTCGATACCACAGTTGGTGACACGGTCGGCGGTGGGCGCAGGCTGCTGTGCTGTCCCAGCCGAAGACCTCATTCGGAGGGGGCTCGAGCGCCTTGAGGGCGTCGCCGTCGTCGCGATCGATCAGCCAAGCGGGCGAATCGACGTGGCCTACGACTCGGGGCAAGTAAGTACCGAACTGCTCCTCGAGACGCTCGCCGGGCTCGGCTACCCGGCCGCGCGGCGGGTGCAGGAGGAAGGAGGTGGCGCCGCGAGAGGAGCTTTTTGCGGGCAACATATCCATAAGCCGCGATAGATGGATATATCGCTTGAGGTAACCCTCAAAAGGAGCGTCTTCCGTGACAGCACAACGTCGATCTTCAGGTGAGCTTTGGCTTGGCCTCGTGGCCCTGGTGGCCGGGGGCGCCTTCCCCGTTCTTGCGCTGCTCGTGGCCGCCACCGCCGGCCTGCTCGCGCCGCCACTCCGTCCCGAGCAGATGGCGATGATGCCCAAAGAGATGCCGCAGATGATGCTGTCGCGCATCATGTGGCCCGATCAGGTGGCCATGGCCACGGCCATGCCCGAGAAACTGATGGCGATGCTGGGAGGCATGATGGCCGCCCAACCGGTCATGGCCGGCTTGACCGCCTACGTTCTGCTGCCCAGCCTGGTCGTGCTTGGCGTCGTCTACTTCTACGCGCGTGCGCACTACCGCGGTCTTGCCAACTGCATCCTCGCCGGCCTTGCGGCGGGGGCCGTGGCCACCGTCGCGCTCGACGCGGTCCGCCTGACCGGCTTTTCGCGTCGGTGGATGCCGGCGAATCTCCCGCCGACGTTCGGCATGCTTATCTTGGGCCCACAATCGAGCCCGGCCCAGGCCGAGCTCGTCGGCTATCTCTACCACTTCCTGAATGGCGCGAGCTTCGGTCTGATCTTCACGCTCGCGGTCGGCCGGGGTCGCCTGGCTTGGGGCATCGGCTGGGGTGTCGTCATTTGGTTGCTCATGATGGTCACGCCGCCGCTCCTACTCATGGGGGTCGGCCCGTTCGGGGTCAACTTCGGCCCCGGGCTCGTCGCGACGACCTTCACCGCCCACGTCGCTTACGGCGCGGCGCTGAGCTTGCTTGCGCAACGGTGGGCCTGTGCCGAGGGGCCAGCGCTCGCCACTCGGACGACGGGTCTGCGCCTCGGCGTCGAGGCGCGCTGAGTCCGACGGTGGGTGGGACCGTCAATGGCGCCGGCCCCACCCACCTTGGTGAAACGCAGAGCGCGCAATGACCAGCGAGCCTGGGACTGCTGAGCGAGCAGCGCCCCGCGATGCCGAGTTGAGTCAGGCTCGTCACGTCGCTCAGCCGACGGTCATCCACCCGGCGCTCGTCTCGGTGGTAGAGGAGGAAGGAGGTGCGATGGACCTGACTGGCAGGAGGATCGCCTCTGGTCCAGTGTTGCGGCGCGCCGGGGTCGTCGTCGCCGCCTGAGCCGGACCGGCGGGCGCGCATGCGGCTAGCCATGCTCACAGGAGGTGCGGGTGGCGAAGACGAAGACGACCTACCGCGAGGCTGTGCGGAGCGCGCTGCGCGAGGCCCTGCACAGCGACCCACGCGTCTTTCTGATGGGTGAGGATGTGGGCCGCTTCGGCGGTGCGTTCGCGGTTAGCCACGGGCTTCTGGAGGAGTTTGGGCCGGAGCGTGTCCGCGACACGCCGCTCTCGGAGTCGACGTTCCTTGGCGCCGGCATCGGCGCGGCGCTCAACGGCATACGCCCGATCGTCGAGATCATGACCATCAACTTCAGCCTGCTCGCCCTCGACCAGATCGTGAACAACGCGGCGGCCATCCGCTACATGTCCGGCGGCCAGGTCAGCATCCCCGTGGTCGTGCGCATGGCGACTGGCGGGGGACGGCAACTCGGTGCCCAGCACGCGCACAGCCTCGAGGGCTGGTACGCGCATATTCCGGGCATCACGGTGCTGACGCCGGCCACGGTGGCCGACGCGCGCGGCATGCTGCTAGCGGCGCTCGACGAGCCCGACCCGGTGTTCATCTTCGAGCACGCGACGCTCTACCCGCTGGAGGACGAGATCGATGACGATGCCGGCCCGGCCACGATCGGCCAGGCGGCAGTCCGCCGAGCCGGGCGCGCGGAGCGGCGCCGGGGCGCATCCCGACCCCAGCGCGCGCCGCATCGGCCAGAATGAAAGAGGATTTGTTCAATGCCGTCATCCGAGAACAGGAAGCCGGCCCCCTCTTCGCCGGAGCCGCGGCCGAAGGCCCCGCTGCGGGTGCTGCCGCCGCTCCGCCCGTCGGTACACCGCTGGAAGGCCCCACCGCCCGAGCCCCGGCGACCGCAGCGCAAGCCGCCGAAGCCGTAGCGCCGCCTTCGTGTAGCAATGCATGTAGCAACGCGCGTGGAATGTAGCGGATGCGGGTGGACGCTGTAATGCAGGATTCCGCTACAGGAAGCCGAATATGGACGGCGCTGGACGGGCAGCCCCCAGCTTACACCGAGGAGGCCAGAGGTTCGAGTCCTCTAGCGCCCACCACAGGCCTTGCACGGCCGCGCGCGATGCGCTAGTTTATCTGCCGGGCGACGCTCCGCCGCGCCGCGGGCGCGCTCGAGGTGGACCATCGCACGCTATCGGCTCGGTGTCGACGTGGGCGGCACCTTCACCGACTTCGTCCTGCTAGACGAGGAGCGCGGTGCCGTCCTCGTCGGAAAGTGCCTGACGACGCCGGCCGATCCCGGCGAGGGCTTCCTCGCCGGCGCGAGCCGTCTGCTGGGCGCGAGCGCCGTCGGCTATGGCGACCTCGCGGCCATCGTGCATGGCACGACGCTCGTCGCCAACGCGCTCATCGAGCGCCGGGGCGCCGTCACCGGCCTCATCACCTCGCAGGGCTGCCGCGACATCCTCGAGGTCAGCCGCGAGGTGCGCTACGATCTCTACGACCTGTTCATCGAGTTCCCGCAGCCGCTGGCGCCGCGTTCCTTGCGCCACGAGGTCGCCGAGCGCGCGCTGGCCGATGGCTCGACCTACGTGCCCCTCGACCTCGACGGCGTGCGCGCCGCGGCGCGCCAGCTCGTGGCCGACGGCGCGACCTCCGTTGCCGTCGTCTTCCTGCACTCGCACCGCAATCCCGATCCGGAGCTGGCGGCCGGCCGGCTGCTAGCCGCCGAGCTCCCCGAGCTCGACGTGAGTCTCTCGTGCCAGGTCGCGCCCGAGATCCGCGAGTACGAGCGCACGTCGACGACGCTGGCCAATGCCTACGTCCGGCCGCTGGTCCGCCGCTACCTGGGCCACCTCGAAGCCGAGCTCGGCGAGTTGGGCTACGCGGGCGAGCTGTACGTGATGCTCTCGGCCGGCGGCGTGACCACGGCCACCATCGCCGCCGACGTGCCGGTCCACCTTGTCGAGTCCGGCCCGGCCGCTGGCGCGCTGGCAGCATCATTCTACGGCGGACTGACCGGCCGGCCGCAGCTCGTCTCCTTCGACATGGGCGGGACGACGGCCAAAATCTGCCTGATCAACGACGGCAAGCCCGACGGCGCCCAC
>JACQUS010000475.1 GCA_016210125.1 Chloroflexota bacterium
GCGCACGGCCGTCTCAAGCTCGCCGATGTTGCACATCATGCCCATGTCGCCCTCGACGCACATCACCGGGCGGTCGGGTCGCGCCAGCTTCGCCCCCATGCCCATCGGCAGGCCCGCGCCGACGGAGCCCCAGTCGTCGATGTACATGAACGTGCGCGGCTCGTGGGCCTCGAACTGCACGCGCATGTGCTTCGAGGCGTTGCCGGCGTCGAGCACCATGATGCCGTTCCTCGGCAGGACTTTGCGCATGGTGTGTGCGACGAACGGCGGGACGATGGGCAGCGCGTCGGCACGCGCCTCGGCGCGCCGCTCGGCCTCCCACTCGGCCCGCAGCTTCGGGACGTCGACCCATTCCCAGCGCCGGCCGGCCCGCTCGACGCGCGCGGCCAGCCCCTCGACGAAGCTGCGCGTCGAGCCGGCGATCGCCAGCGTCACGGGGAAGACTACGGCGATCTGCTGCGGCGCGGCATAGTTCTGCACGATCTTGGCTGCCCGCGAAATGATCCCGTACTTGAAGGTCGTAGAGAACACGTCGAAGCGTGCGCCCACGGCGATGATCAGATCGGCGCGTGGTAGCGTGCGGTTGGCGCTCGACCAGCCGTTGCGGCCGAGCATGCCGAGCGCCAGCGGATGAGTCGTCGGGAAGGCGTCGACCGTCGGCTGGAGCGCCGCGACCGGGATGCCGCTGCGCTCCGCCAGGTGCGCCATCGCCTCGCTACAGCTCTCGCGCAGCAGCCCGCCGCCGACGACGAAGACCGGCCGCTCGGCCTGCGCCAGCAGGGCCATCGTCCGGTCGAGCAGTGCCGCGTTGCAGTCGGGCAACGTGGTCGCGCGATAGGCCGCCGGTGGGATCGGCTCCGGCTCGACCTCCTCCAGCCAGACGTCGCGCGAGCCGTCGACGTGCACTGGCCCGAGCGGCTCGGCCAGCGCGATGCGGAAGGCCTTGCGCATGGCCTCCTGGACCTTGCGCCCCGAGGGAATCGAGTAGGCCCACTTGGTGATCGGCTGCATGAAGGAGGCTTGGTCCATCTCCTGGCTGGCGTCGCGCTCGCGCACCCACTCCTCTTGGATGCCGGTCACGCTGAGGAGGGGCACGTAGCCACGGTAGGCTGCGGCGATACCGGTGACCAGGTTCGTCAGGCCCGGGCCTTCGGTCGCCGTGACGACCGCCGGCCGGCCGCAGGCGCGCGCGTAGCCGTAGGCCATGAACGCCGCGCCCTGCTCGTGGCGGGTGAGCACGAAGCGGATCTCCGGCGTCTCGCGCAGCACGTCGAGGATCGGCAGGTTCTGCGTACCGGGAATGCCGAACACGTGGTTGGTGCCCTCGCGCAGCAGACAGTCCACTAGCGCCTTTGCACCCGTGATCATAGCGCGCTCCTTCTCGCCTCCTCGCGCGCGGAGTCGGCCCTGCACATCATATACGCGCTGGCCGCGTGCGCAAGAGGGACGGGGCGGGGCGGCCCGTGCCCGAAAAGAAAGGTGCAGAGAGGACACATGCCCCTCTGCACCCCCACCCCGCGCCGGCTATGCACCGGTGCGAGCTCGGCGTGTCGTGACCTCGTCCGCAGCTCCCCGCTTGCGCTCCCGTCCGGCGCCGCAGAGAGGAATGGTTGCGCGAGCCCTCGTCAGTCTTCCTCTTTCCCCTCGGCCACGTAGCGCTGCTTGATCTCCTCGACGACGGCCGGGTCGGTGAGCGTCGTCGTGTCGCCCAGCACGCGGCCCTCGGCAACGTCGCGCAGCAGGCGGCGCATGATTTTCGCCGAACGCGTCTTCGGCAGGTCGGCGCTGAAGAACACGTCGTCCGGGCGGGCGATCGGGCTGATCTTGTCGGCTACCCAGTCACGCAGGTCCTCTCTAAGCTGCTCGCTGGGCTCGTTGCCGATCTTCAGCACGACGAACGCCGAGATGGCCTGGCCCTTCATCGCGTCGCTGCGGCCGATCGCCGCCGCCTCGGCCACGGCCGGGTGCGCCACCAGCGCGCTCTCGATCTCGATGTTCGAGAGGCGATGGCCGGCGACGTTGACCACGTCGTCGACGCGCCCGGTGATCCAGAAGTAGCCGTCCTCGTCGCATCGCGCGCCGTCGCCAGTGAAGTAGCGGCCGGGGAAGCGCGTCCAGTACGTCTCGACGTACCGCTCCGGGTCGCCCCAGAACGTGCGCAGCATCGCCGGCCAGGGGCGCGTGAGGACTAAGTAGCCGCCGGTGTTCGCCGGCACGGGCCGCCCCTGCTCGTCGACCACCTCGGCGCCGACGCCGGGGAAGGGCTCGGTCGCCGAGCCGGGCTTCGTCGTCGTGGCGCCGGGCAGCGGCGTGATGAGGATCATGCCCGTCTCCGTCTGCCACCAGGTATCCACGATCGGGCAGCGGCCGTGGCCGATGTTCTCGTGGTACCACATCCAGGCCTCGGGGTTGATCGGCTCGCCCACCGTGCCGAGCAGCCGCAGGCTGCTTAGGTCGCGCCGCGCCGGGTACTGCGTGCCCCACTTCATGCAGCTCCGCAGGAGCGTCGGCGACGTATAGATGACGCTGATGCCATACTTCTCCACGATGGCCCAGAAGCGGTCCTTGTCCGGCCAGTCAGGCGCGCCCTCGTACATGACCGAGGTGCCGCCGTTCGACAGCGGGCCGTACACGATGTAGCTGTGGCCCGTCACCCAGCCGATGTCCGCCGTGCACCAGAAGTAGTCCTCGTCCTTCAGGTCGAAGACCCACTTCGTCGACAGGTGCACGCCGATCAGGTAGCCGCCGGTGGTGTGCAGGACGCCCTTCGGCTTGCCCGTCGTGCCGGAGGTGTAGAGGATATACAGCGGGTGCTCGCTGTCCAGCGGCTCGGCCGGGCAGACCGCTGAGGCGCGCTCCATCAGGTCGTGCCACCAATGGTCGCGCCCCGGGGCCATCTCGCAGTGCAGCGCGTCGCCGGCGCGGCGCAGGACGACCACCTTCTCCACCGACGGGCACTGCTCGACCGCCTGGTCAGCGAAGCGCTTGAGCGGCACGAGCGTGCCGCGCCGCCACGCGCCGTCCTGGGTGACGACGACCTTCGCCTCCTGGTCGAGGATGCGGTCGCGCAGCGCGTCGCTGCTGAAGCCGCCGAACACGACGCTGTGCGGCGCGCCGATGCGCGCGCAGGCCAGCATGGCAATAGCCAGCTCGGGCACCATGCCCAAGTAGAGCGTCACGCGGTCGCCCTTCTGGACGCCCAGCTCCTTGAGCACGTTGGCGAAGCGCTGGACCTCGCGGTGCAGGTCTTGGTAGGTCAGCACGCGGTCGTCGCCCGGCTCGCCCTCCCAGACGATGGCCGCCTTGGTGCGCCTCCAGGACGCTGCGTGGCGGTCGACACAGTTGTAGCTGACGTTGATCTGCCCGCCGACGAACCACTTGGCCCACGGCAGGTGCCATTCGAGCGCCTTGTCCCACGCGCGGAACCAGGACAGCTCGGCCTCGGCGTGCCTGGCCCAGAAGGCCGCGTAGTCGCGCTCGGCGTCCTCGTACGGCGTGCGGTCGCCAACCCAGGACCGCTCGCGGAAGGCGGAGGCAGGAGGGAACGTGCGCCCCTCCTTCAGGAGACTCTGCACCAGCGCGCCCTCGGGCAGCGTCGGCGCGCCAGCGCCGGGATTCGAGGTCGCGCGTGGCTGCTCTGGCGTCATGCTTCCCCCTCCGCGGTCAGGTTGTGGCACCGCGCGGCGCGGTGTGCAGAGCCTCCCGCATAGCCAGCCAGGCCTGGCGGGCCTCTTCGA
>JACQUS010000452.1 GCA_016210125.1 Chloroflexota bacterium
AGCACGGGCGCTGGCCCGTCGCCGCCCTCGGCGACCGGCTGCCACGGTTCGGCCGCGGCGAGCAGCGCGCGCAGCTCGTCGGCGCTGCCGGCGAAGTCGGCGGCGTCGCCCCCGGTCGGCGCCGACGTCCAGCGCACGGCGCGCACGTCGCGGCGGCCGAGACGGTGCAGCGCAGTCGCAACTTTATCCATATGCTGCTGGCCCGGCGCGTGGTGCTGTGGGCGGACGCCGATGCGCCGGGCCAGCAGCAGGCGCAGGGCATCGTCGCCGGGCCAGCCCGCAGCGCCGGTCACCGAGGCGGCGGCGAGGACGCCGCGCGCGCGGCAGGCGTCTGTCGCTTTCTCACCCTCGGTTATGACGACCGACTCATCGGCGGACGCGAAGCCCCAGCAGCGGCTTCCCGCACCCGCAGGCAGCCCCGGGTGACCGTGGCAGATGGGGCACGGCTTCCGGGCCGTGAAGCGCTGAGCGGGGGCGACGCTCGCCGATGTCACGCGCCGCGCTCGGCAGCCTGCTCGCTGCGCAGGCGCTCGACGAAGGCCCGCAGGTCGTCAAGCGCGATGCGCCGCGACGCGCCGATCTTGACGCTCGCCAGCGCACCGGCGGCCAGCAACTCGTAGAGGCGCGAGCGAGACACCCCCAGCGCCGCCGC
The DNA here is from genome assembly GCA_016210125.1 of Chloroflexota bacterium. GTDB lineage: Bacteria > Chloroflexota > UBA6077 > FW602-bin22 > JACQUS01 > JACQUS01. Next base: position 653 of record JACQUS010000452.1, read on the forward strand.
CGCGTCAGGCGGTCGCAACAATAGCGGCTCCAAGGCACCCTCCGTCGGTCGGCGTAAATCAAGTCAAGTATGGATGCCGACGCACTCGCGTAGTACACTTGATACGTCGAATCTGCGTCGAAGGATGGGGGTGGCTGCTGTGCGCGGGCCCTTCACGACGCTGGTGCCCATCTACGCGGGCGCACTGCACTGGGCGGATGCGCGGCCGCCAGGGCACGCCTCCGACGTCGGGCCAGACGATCCCGGCCCCTGGCTGACTGGCCCGCTCGAGCTGCCACGCATCGACGACTGGAAAGACCCCATGGAGACTAGCGATCTGCACCGGCGCTTCGCGCGCCTCAAGCACACAAAGGGGCGCATTCTCAGCTTCGCCGAGACGTATGGAATGCTCGGCCACCCCCCGATCAGCGAGAGCGGCGAGGCTCTGGCGTCCTCTTGGGCGGAGTCGCTGCACCTCTGGGCGCGCGAGATTTGGCAGATGGCAACGCTCATCGAAGCCTGGGATCTGGCGCGATCCCAATACCCTGGCGCCGGCCAGTACGTCCATCAGGACAGTCGCTCAAGAGAGGTGCTCGTTGCCCTGCCTAGCACCGCTCAGGGCAAGCTCGATCCAGACGAGGCGCGCCGCATATGGCGGGAGGTGGAGGCCGGGACGCCCTTCAGGCAGGCTATAGAGCAGCGGCGGGGGCGGACGCGCCTGATGGGTAACGTCCTCGAACGCAGTCTTCTACCGTATTGGGAGGTGGGTGTCGCGTCAGACCCGCTCACCTTCTACGTCTGCCAGCAGGTCAACTTCCGGCTCGACGGTCACGTCGGAGCGGCTGCGAGGCCCCTCCCGAAGACGGTACGCAAGGACAGACCGATCGGCGTGATCTTCATCCCCGACTGCCTGCTCGCAGCGCTCTATACGCACCTCCTGCTCGAGCTCTCTGGCCGTACTCGTCCTGCGGTGACCTGCGCGCACTGCGGGCGGCTGTTCGCCCAGCCTGACGCTCGCCAGCGCTACTGCTCCAAGAAGTGCCGACAGCTTGCCTGCTACTACCGCCACAAGGAGGACGACGATGGCTAAGCGACGCGGCAACCAGGAAGGCTCGATCTACCAGCGCAAGAGTGACGGGAAGTGGTGCGCAACCATCACGATGGCTGATGGCAAGCGCCGCGTGGCGTACTGCGCCAGCTTCGACGAGGCGCGGCGCAAGCGCAGCGAGCTAGAGCGCCAGCGCGAGCTTGGGCTGCTCGTCGGGACCGATCGGCAGACGCTCGGCGAGTACATGGCCGATTGGTTGGCGAGCGCGCGCGGCCGCGTCCGCCCAGGCACGTTCGCCTCGTACAGCGTCTACGTCAACAGGCACGTCATCCCCGGCCTCGGCGGGCATCCGCTCGACAAGTTCACTCCGCAGCACGTGCAGTCGTTCCTCACGGCGAAGCTGGGTGAGGGATTGTCGCCGAAGACGGTGCGCGGCCTTCATGCCGTGCTCCGCAGCGCGCTCGCCGAGGCGGTCCGCTGGGGCCTGCTCGCGCGCTCCCCGGCCACGCTCGTCACCCCGCCACGCCTCACGCGGTACGAAGTCGCGGCAATGACGCCAGCCGACGCGCGCGCGCTCCTCGGCGCCGTGCAAGACGACAGGCTCGAAGCGCTGTACGTGACGGCGCTGTACTGCGGCCTCCGCCAAGGCGAACTCCTCGGCCTCCGCTGGCACGCCGTTGACTTCCAAGCCGCCACACTGAGCATCCGCGGCACGCTCTCGCGCTTCGATGGCAAGCTGCGCCTGGCTCCGCCAAAAACCGAGTCGAGTCGCCGCGTTATCGCGCTCCCTGGGCCGGTGGCCGAGGCGCTACGGGCGCACAAGGTACGCCAGCTTGAAGAGCGCCCACGGGCTGGCGATGCGTGGCGCGACACCGGCTTCGTGTTCACGTCCACCGTCGGCACGCCATCGAGCCGCGCTCCCTCATTCGCCGCTGGCACGTCATCCGCGCGCGCATCGGCAGGCCTCACTGGCGCTTTCACGACCTCAGGCACGGCGCCGCGTCCCTTTGGCTGGCGAGCGGCGAGAACGTCAAGCACGTGCAGGAACTTCTCGGCCACAGCCGCATCAGCACGACGCTCGACGTGTACAGCCACCTCGTTCCGGCGGCGCACCGCGAGTCCGCCGAGCGCGTCGCCCGGTTTATCACCGGCACGGGGTAGCACCCCGTTGCTACATTTTCTGCTACACCAGCAAGCACACAAGCCCGCCTCGGCTGACGCGGGCTTGTGATTTTCCCTTATGTGCCAAGGATTTTCGTGGTACGCCCGGCAGGACTTGAACCTGCGGCCTTTGGGTCCGCAACCCAACGCTCTATCCGAACTGAGCTACGGGCGCACGGCGGAGGGAATGGGATTCGAACCCATGAGCGGGATTTCTCCCGCCAACCGCTTAGCAGGCGGCCGCACTAGACCAGGCTATGCGATCCCTCCGAGCGCCATAAGTATAGCACAG
>JACQUS010000453.1 GCA_016210125.1 Chloroflexota bacterium
AAGATCGCTGACGACGTGACGGTCGAGCGGCCGCAGCTCGTCGACGGTGCGCTCCTCGTGCCGGACGCGCCGGGGCTGGGCCTGCGGCTCGACGCAGCGCGCCTGGAGCGCTATAGCGTCGCCGTCGCGCACGTCGAGGCGGGCGGCGGCGCGGCGGATCCCCGTGCCTCACGGTGAGGCGCCATGGGCGATGTGGCTGCGCCGGAAGCTGGGCGGACGAGGTCCGCGTGGTGCGGCGCGTATGGCCGCCTTGACAGTCCCGGCCGCTGGCCCGTAGCATGAGCTATAGAGAGCATGCTAGGTGTGATGCAGCGATGGACGCTCGGGAGCGCTTGAGCCGGATGCGCCGGCGGGTCGCGCAATCGGCGCAGAAGTGCCAGCACTGCGGGCACCCCTACGCGCCCGAGAACGTGACGGTGCTCGGCCGCGAGTCAGATGTGTGGTTCCTGACGCTGCGCTGCCGCCGTTGCCGCCGGCGGATTTACGCGGCGGCGACCTTCCGCGAGCGCCCGGCGCGCCAGTCAGAGCGGGTTGGCCCGGCCGTCGAGCGCGGAGCGACGCGCCCGGCCATTAGCCGTGAGGACGTGCAGCACATTCGCTCCTTCCTCGACGAGTTCGACGGCGACTTCCGCAAACTGTTTCGGCCGTCGTGACGACACCGTCGTGACGACACCGCCAGGGTACTGCGCCTTCGTCCTGCATAGTCACCTCCCCTACGTGCGTCGCGCCGGGCGCTGGCCGCACGGCGAGGAGATGCTGCACGAGGCGCTTGCCGAGACCTACATCCCCCTCCTCAACGCGCTCCACGACCTGCGGGCCGAGGGGGTCAGCCCCCGGCTCACCATCGGCCTGACGCCGATCCTCATCGAGCAGCTCCAGGACGTCGACGTGCTGCGCAGCTTCGAGCTGTACGTGCTCGACCGCCTGGAGCTGGCCCGCGCCGAGCTGGCACGCCTGGCCGGCGACGCGGCGATGCTGGAGCTGGCGCGCTTCTACGAGCGCTACTACGCCGGGATCATGGAGAGCTTCGTCACGCGGTACAGGCGCGACGTCGTCGGGGCCTTCCGCGCCCTCCAGGACGACGGCGTGCTCGACATCCTGACGAGCGCGGCGACCCACGCCTACCTGCCGCTGGTCGAGCGCGACTCGACGATCCACGCCCAACTCAAGACGGGCGTGGACCACTATCGCCTCCGGCTGGGGCGCGCGCCCCGTGGCCTCTGGTTGCCCGAGTGCGCCTATCGCCCGGCCTACCTGCGTGAGAACGAGGTGAGCTACCTCAAGCCGGGCATCGAGGCCTTCGTCGAGGATGTCGGCCTCGGCTACTTCTTCACCGAGACGCACGTCATCGAGGGCGGCCAGCTCGTCGGCAAGGTCGCCGGCGACGTCGCCGGGCCGTACGGGGGCCTGCCGCGCCGGCGCCTCGTCCTTACGGCGCCGACGCTGGTCGAGCGCGGCACCTCCTTCCGGCCGTACTACATCCAGCACTCGCACGTCGCCGTGCTGGGGCGGAACGCGCGCACCGGCCTGCAGGTCTGGTCGGCTAGCCGGGGCTACCCCGGCGATCCGCTCTACCGCGAGTTCCACAAGAAAGAGGAGCACTCCGGTTTCCAGTACTGGTGTGTGACCGGGCCAGGCGTGGACCTGGGCGACAAGCAGCTCTACGATCCCGCGGTCGCCTTCCAGCGCGCGCAAGACCATGCCGGGCACTTCGCTCACCTGGTGCACGACGAGCTGGCGCAGTACCAGCCGGTCGACGGGGCGCCGGGCATCGTCATCTCGGCCTACGATACGGAGCTGTTCGGCCACTGGTGGTTCGAGGGCGTCGAGTGGCTGGCCGAGGCGATCCGTCGCCTCGCGCGGTCGGAGCAGGTGGTGCTGACGACGGTGGCCGAGTACCTTGCGTCTCATCCGCCGACGGCGGCGCTCAACGTGCCGGAGAGCTCCTGGGGCGAGGGTGGGACGCACTGGACGTGGAGCAATCCGACGAACGAGTGGATGTGGCCCGAGGTCCACAGCGTCGAGCGGCGCATGGAGGACCTGGTAGCACGCGCCGGGCGCGCCGAGGGCCTGCTGGGCGCGATGCTGGAGCAGGCCGGCCGCGAGGCGCTGCTCGTCCAGGCCAGCGATTGGCCATTCCTCGTCAGCACGGGTCAGGCACACGACTACGCGCGTGACCGATTCCAGCAGCACCTGGCGCGCTTCAACCACCTGGCGGCCTTGGTGGACCTCGGGCTGCACGGCCAGCCACTGGAGCCGCAGCGCGGCGACCTGGAGGCTATCGCCTCGGCCGACAGCGTCTTCCCGGCGCTCGACGTGAGTGCGTTCGCGCCGCGCGAGGGGCGGGCAGGGTAAACGCGGGCCAGCCGGCGAGGGCCTGCTGCACACCTCGGCTTGCCGCGTGTTCGCCGCTCCGCGACGCGCGCTCCGACTTCAACGATATGCGCACCGCTTCATGCGCACCTCTTCAATGCGCACCGCTTCATGCGCACCTCTTCCCGATGCATCGTACGGGCCGTCATCGGCTTGCCGAAGCTGCTCGACGCTGCGCGCGAGCGCCACCGGCGGCGATTCTCACAGCATCAGCCGATGCCCCTGCTGCACGCCGGCGGCGATCGAGGCGCCATTGCCGCGGCAAGGGGAGTGCAGTGGGGCGGCGCCCCTCTGCACACCATTCCAGGAGGGGTGGGGCGGTGCAGCACCGGCTGCAAGGCATCTTCACACGAGAGCCTTGGCAGCGTCCGCTTCCTCGGACGGATGCTACCAGACCTCAACCACTTCTCGATGCGCTTCGTGGCGGTGCTAGCTGAAACTAGGCTGAGGGCGACGGCGTACATGCACAAGACGCGCGAGGACACCGGGACGCACGCCGGGTACGCAGCGCCCCGAAAGGCGCGCGGAGGTACCTTAGCGCGCGGCGGCCCAGGGTCGCGGAGCTGTCATCGGACGGTAAATTTTTCCCTTGACAATAGCCCGGCGTGGGAGTACAGTTGTTCTAGACAATAACGAAATATGGGCTGACCCCATCCAGAAGGGCGCAGCCAAACGATTGCAGAAAAGGGCTGGTGTACGCCTCGACTCTATTCGGTGTGACCAGCCCTTTGACTTTATCAGCCGTCGGACCAGTTCGCCGCAGTGGAGGAGAGATGGGACGGTGGTGGGGAGTGCGGTACGCCATGCTGTGACGCATCGTGAGTGGCCGGCACAGCCGTGCCACGGAGCCGAGGAGGCAGACACGTGGACCTTATCCAGCGACTTCAGGGCTTTCGTGAGCAAGAGCGAACGCTCTCCTGGGAGGGGACGTTCGCGGAGTACTTCCACCTCGCGACCCACGATCCTCGTGCGGCGCGGCTCTCCCACGCGCGCATCTTCGACATGATCGCCGACGCCGGCTTCGAAGCCGACAAGGACGGCAATCGGCGCTACAACTTCTTCGCCAAGGACCTCTTCGGCGTCGACAAGAGCCTCCAGCAGCTCGTCGACTACTTCAGTTCGGCGGCGCGGCGGCTGGAAGTGCGCAAGCGCATCCTCCTGCTCATGGGTCCGGTCGGTGGCGGCAAGTCCACCATTGTCACACTGCTCAAGCGCGGACTCGAGCAGTACACGCGCAGCGAGAACGGCGCCGTCTACGCCATCAAGGGCTGCCCGATGCACGAGGAGCCCCTGCACTTGATCCCCGAGCCGCTGCGGCCGGAGATCGAGCGCGAGAAGCGCGTGTACATCGAGGGCGACCTCTGCCCGCACTGCCGCCTGACCCTGGAAGAGCAGTACGGCGGGCGACACGAGGATGTCCACATCCAGCGCATCGTCTTCACCGAGAAGAACCGCGCCGGCATCGGCACCTTCTCGCCGTCTGATCCGAAGTCGCAGGACATCTCCGAGCTGACGGGCTCCATCGACCTCTCGACCATCGGCGAGTACGGCGTCGAGTCCGACCCGCGCGCCTACCGTTTCGACGGCGAGCTGAACGTCGCCAACCGCGGTCTGATGGAATTCATCGAGATGCTGAAGTGCGACGAGAAGTTCCTGTACAGCCTGCTCACGCTGTCGCAGGAGCAGTCCATCAAGACCGGCCGCTTCGCCATGATCTACGCCGACGAAGTCATCATGTCGCACACCAACGAGAACGAGTACAACGCCTTCATCGGCGACAAGAAGAAAGAGGCGCTGCACGACCGCATCATCCTCATCAAGGTGCCGTACAACCTCAAGGTCAGCGAGGAGATCAAGATTTACGAGAAGCTGCTCGCGCAGAGTGGCGTGCATGGCGTGCACATCGCGCCGCACACGCTGCGCGTGGCCTCGACCTTCGCCATTCTGACGCGTCTCCAGGACTCCAAGAAGGCCGGCATGAGCTTGCTGAAGAAGCTCAAGCTCTACGACGGCGAGGACGTCGAAGACTTCACGGCCAAGGACGTCAAGGAGCTTCAGGAAGAGGCCAAGCGCGAGGGCATGGACGGCATCAGCCCGCGCTATATCATCAACCGGCTGTCCAACGCCATCGTGCGCGACGACTGCACCTGCCTCAACCCGATCGACGCGCTGCGCGGGCTGCGCGACGGGCTGGAGCAGCACACGTCGATCACGCCCGAGGAGCGCGAGCGCTACCTGAACCTCATCGCCGAGGCACGCAAGGAGTACGACGAGCTGGCCAAGCGCGAGGTGCAGAAGGCCTTCGTCTACTCTTTCGAGGAGTCGGCGCGCACACTGTTCAACAACTACCTCGACAACGTCGAGGCGTACTGCAACAAGACCAAGCTCCGCGATCCCATCACCGACGAGGAGATGGATCCGGACGAGAAGCTCATGCGCTCCATCGAGGAGCAGATTGGCGTCACCGAGAACGCCAAGCGCACCTTCCGCGAGGAGATCCTGATTCGCATCTCGTCGCTCGCGCGCAAGGGCCAGACGTTCGACTACACCTCGCACGAGCGGCTGCGCGAGGCCATCGAAAAGAAGCTGTTCGCCGACCTGCGCGACGTGGTGAAGATCACGACCTCGACGAAGACGCCGGACGCCGAGCAGCTCCGGCGGATCAACGAGGTGGTCGACCGATTGGTCGCCGAGCAGGGCTACTGCACCGTCTGCGCCAACGAGCTGCTGAAGTACGTTGGCTCGCTGCTGAATCGATAGGGAGACGGCAAGCCATGGTCCCGGTGGTATCTGTCTCACGGCACGACTGGTCGCTGCACCGCAAAGGCCCGGCCGACCAGGCACGGCACCGCGAGCGCGTCCGCGAGGCCATCCGCGCGAATCTGCCGGAGATCATCAGCGAGGAGGCCATCATCACGTCGGACGGCAGCCGCGTGGTGAAGGTGCCGATCCGCTCGCTGGAGCTGCCGCGCTTCCGCTACGACTCAGGCAAGCGCGACCACGTCGGCCAGGGTAGCGGCGACTCGAAGGTCGGCGACGTTATCGGCCAGCGGCCAGGTGCGCAGGGGCACGGCAAGGGCAAGGGCGCCGGCAACCAGCCGGGCGTGGACTACTACGAGGCCGAGATCACCGTCGACGAGCTGGCCGAGCTCGTGTTCCAGGATCTCGCCCTGCCGAACCTGCGGCCCAAAGCCGTGCAGGAGCTGGAGACCGAGGACATCCGCTTCAAGGAGATCCACCGCCACGGCATCATGTCGAATCTGGACAAGCGGCGCACGCTGCTGGAGAACCTGCGCCGCAACGCCCGTGCCGGGCGGCCGGCCTTCGGCGGCCTCAAGACCGAGGACCTGCGCTTCCGCTCCTGGGCGCCGGAGCTGCGCCGTGAGGCCAACGCCGTGGTCCTCGCCATGCGCGACGTCTCGGCCTCCATGGGCGAGTTCGAGAAGTACATCTCGCGCAGCTTCTACTTCTGGATGGTGCGCTTCCTGCGCACGAAGTACAGCAACGTGCGCATCGTGTTCATCACCCACCACACCGAGGCCAAGGAGGTCGACGAAGAGACGTTCTTCCGCCTCGGCGAGTCGGGCGGGACGCGCGTCTCGTCGGCCTACCATCTCGCCCTGGAGATCATTCGTGAGCGCTTCAATCCGGCGAGCTGGAATATTTACCCGTTCCACTTCTCGGACGGCGACAACTGGGGCGAGGTCGACAACCAGCGCTGCCT
>JACQUS010000013.1 GCA_016210125.1 Chloroflexota bacterium
CTCGAAGACCTGCGCCTGGTGCTCCGGCGGGATGCCGATGCCATGGTCGCGGACGCTGACCTCGGCCTCGCCGCGCGCCGGGTCCTCGCGCACGGCCACCTCGACCGGTCCGCCATCCGGCGAGTACTTGATGGCGTTCTCGAGCAGGTTGTCGAGCACCTGGCGCAGCCGCAGCGCGTCGCCCCACACGACGACGACGGCCTCCGGCCCGCACAGCGTGATGGTGTGGCGCGCGCTCTTGCCCTGCGCCTGCGTCACGGCCTCGCGGACCAGCGTCAGCAGGTCGAAGGGGCGAAAATCGTAGCTGAAGCGGTCGGCGTCCATGCGCGCCACGTCGAGCGCGTCGGCGACGAGGCGCGCCAGGTGGCTGGCCTCGCGCTGGATAGTGGCGACCATCAGCTCGCGCTGCGCGGCGGCAATGCGCGGCCCGTGCTGCAGGAGAAGCGTGGCGTAGCCCTCGATGGCCGCGATGGGGCTACGCAGCTCGTGGGTGATCATCGCCATGAAGTCGACCTTGAGGCGGTCCAGCTCGCGGAGGCGCTCGACGAGCGCAGCCAGCTCGTCGTTGCGCGCCGCCAGGGCCGCGCGTAGGCGCTCTTTCTCGGCAGCCTCGGCGTGCTGGCAGACGGCGCGCTCGACGGCCCCCGGCAGCGCGGCGGCGAAGTCGCCGGCCTTGGGCAGGTACTCGTGCGCGCCGGCCTTGACCGAGGCCACGGCCAAGGTGGCCGAGTCGACCGCCGTCAAGACGACGACGGGGAGGTCGTGGCCGGCGAGCCTCAGGGCGCCGAGCGCCTCCAGCCCGGTCATGTCCGGCAGCCAGTGGTCGAGGACGAGCACGCCGTACGCCACGGCGCGCAGGCGCTCAAGTGCGGCCTCGCCGCACGCCGCCACCTCGACCTGCCAGCCTTCGCGCTCCAGCGCGGCGCGCGCCAAGAGCGCGTGGTCCTCGTTGTCCTCGACGAGCAGCGCGCGCCGTGGCGCGGCACCGGTCATCGCACAGCTCCGCTCAGTGGTTGCCATGATAGTCTACTACGGAGAACGATTGCGTTTGCGGACGTGCGCATTCGGCCGGCCGCGCCGAGCGCGCGCGTGTACCTCACCCCCGGCCCCCTCTCCGACTCGGAGAGGGGGCGCAGAGCGGGCGGGGAGTCCAGAGGTCGCCTTCGGCGACCTCTGGAACCCTTCCCAGGGTGGGGTGGGGAAACCAGCCCGTGCGGCCTATGTTCGGCTTAGGCCGGAGGATCCTCGTGCGTGGCGGCCGCCACGGGCTCGGGCGTGGCCGCGCGCTCGCCGGGCGCGGCGTGGGCGCCGTGCGCGCCGTCGTCCGGCGAGCGCGGCAGCGTGAAGGAGACCGTCGTGCCCCGGCCCTCGCCGCTCTCGACCCACACCTCGCCGCCGTGCGCGCGGACGATCTTCTGCACCAGCGCCAGCCCCATGCCCGACCCGGGGACGTCCTGGCGCTCGGGTGCGCGGAAGAACGGGCGGAAGAGCCGACCCTGTACCTGAGCCGGGATGCCCAGGCCGTTATCGCACACCCAGAAGCGCCAGGTCGCGCCGTTGGGCTCGGCGCCGATCTCCACGCGCGGGGCCGCCTGCGCGCCGCGATACTTGACGGCATTGTCGATCAGGTTGGCGAAGACGCGCTCCAGCCGCCCGCGCTCGGCGCGCACCATCGGCAGCGTGGGGCTAACGACAAACGTGATCGGCTGCTGCTCCGGCTGCGCGTGAGCCTCGCAGAGATTGCGCACCATGGCGTACGTGTCCACTGGCACGCGCGGCTCACTCATGGTCCCGGCGCGGGCCAGCTCCAGCAGAGCCTGCATGAGCCGCTCCATGTGCTCGGCGTTGCGGCTCAGCCGCTCCAGGTAGCGCGTCTGCGTCTCGGCGTCGAGGTCGCCGCGCGCCAGGGCCGCGCTGTAGCTCTGGATGGAGACCAGCGGCGCCTTGAGGTCGTGCGAGACCGCGTAGACGAACTCCTCGACCTCGCGGCTGCGCGCCCGCTCGGCGCGGTAGGCGGCGTGGATGTCGGCGGCGTAGCGCTCGAGCTGCGCCTGGGCCGCCTCGAGCTCGGCGGTGCGCTCGTGAATACGCTCCTCCAGCGTGCGGTTCAGCTCCGTCAGCGCGGCGCGCGAACGGCCGAGCTCGCCGGAGAGGGCGTCGAATGCCTGGCCGAGCCGCTCCAGTTCGTCGCCGGTCCTGATGGCCACGCGCTTCCCCTCGCCGCGGGCCAGGGCCGCGAAGGCGCCTTCGAGCACGCGCAACGGGCCGGTGATGCTCTGCATAAGGACGGCGCCGACGGCCGCGAGGAGCAGGATGGCAGCAAACCAGAGCGTGGCGCCGAGCACGGTGGTCAGCGTCACGTTGCGATAGGCCAGGCGCAGCGGCTCGTGCGCCCTCACGACCCAGGGTGTGCCGGCCACGGCGTGCTCGACCACGAGCCAGCGCCGCACGCCGTCGTCGACGACGGCGGGGCCTGCTGCGCGGGTCTCGGCCGGGTCGCCGTTGCGCAGGCTGACGCCGCCCGCGGCCCCGCCCGTGGCCTCAAGCGACGGCAGCGACAGGTCGACGCTGGCGCTGAGGCGGCGGCCGTCGGGCAGAGCGCGGCTCACCACGGCGAGCTCCGGAGCGCCGGCCGCGCCGAGCGGCGAGACCGCTACACCCCCGGGCAGCGCTCCGGGGAGCGCCGGCAGCGGGGCCGATAGGGGCTCAGTAGTCGTCGTCGCTCGCAGCGCGCCAACGGCGTCGTGTAGCCAGAGCGCGCGCAGCCGCGCCGGCGGCCCCGCGTAACCGAGGATCGCCGCCAACTCCTCGGACGTATCGTGAGGCAGTGCGGCGTGGGTGGCCAGCGAAAGCGCCGCGCGCGCCGCGTTGTCGCTGACGAACGCGGCTGCGAGCTCGGCCTCGGAGCGAAGCCTCGAGTGGGCCTCCTGCTCCTCGGTCGCGTGCACGGCCAGGATGATGGGCGCGCCGAGCAAGACCAGGGGTAGTGCGGCGGCGATCGTCGAGCCGCGGAGCAGGCGGCTGTAGAGCTGCGACGACGGCAGCAGCGGCGCCAGGGCCGTGGCGAGCGCCGCGCTGGCGACGCCCAGCGCCAGCACGCCGCCGAGCCAGCGCGCCGGCACGGCGAGCACGAAGGCGATGAGCAGCGCGCCCACGACGGCCGCAGCACACAGCCAGGCGCGCTGCTGCGGCCGCCAGGCGGCCCCCGCCAGGGCGCCGCCGCCGGCAAGGCCGACGGGCACGAGCCAAATCGGGCAGGATGGGTCCTCGAGTGCGCAGAGTGCCACGGCGCCGAGCACCAGCCCGCCCCAGACCTCGAAGCCGAGCCGGCGGCGCTGCCCGCCGACGAGGACCCCGGCGGCGAACAGCAGGAAGCCGGCGCCTTCCGCGCGGGCTGCGGGCAGCAGCGCCAGGCCCGCCGTGCCGGCGCCGAGCGCGCCAAGCAGGCGCGCCGGCCAGGCGAGCGGCCAGAGGCGCGCTGGCAGCGTGCGGCTGAGCAGCAGGCCGAGCGCGCTGGTGGCCATAGTCCAGCCGACGATCTGCGCCCATGGCAGGAGTGGCCGGTAGGCGGGCTGATCCAGCTCGTGCGGTAGCAAGAGCAGCAGCCCCGCCAGGGCTAGGCCCGTGGCGATCAGCCACACGCCGCGCATCGTCCGCTAGCCCCGCGCTGCGCCGTTGCGCCGTTGCGTCACTAGCGCTCCCAGACGCCTCAGCCGTCACTATGGGCGCGTGGTCGCGGCACTGTCAAGCGTGCCGTGGCTCAGCAGCCTGTCGCCCCGTGAGATGCGGTCGAAGACTCGACTCCAGCGAGCAGGCGAGCTATCGCTGCGGCGTGCCTCGCCGGATAGGGCGCATGCCGGCCGGCAGGGAATACCCGGCGCGGGGTACGGGGTTACTCCAACCGGCCGTCGCCACGGCTGACAAGGCCGCCCATGCTTGGCCCATGGACGGTGCAGAGCGACGACCGTGACCGATGCTCCCGCTGCTCCCACGTGCGCCCACCTACTACGGGTGCTCGTGGTGGATGACGACGACGATCATCTCCTGCTGACCGCCGCCGTCCTCGGCGAGCGCTTCTGCGTGGGTACGGCACGGAGCGCCCAGGCGGCGCTGCGCGTGCTGGCCAATGGCCACTGGGACGCCCTCGTGTTGGACTACCACCTGCCGGACCTCAGCGCCGCGGAGCTGCTCGAGCACCTGGCGGCGTCCGACCGCGCGCTCCCGGCGGTCGTCGTCACCGCCCAGCCGACCGAAGACGAGGCGCGCGCGGCCTTGCGCAGTGGCGCAGCCGCCTACATGGTGAAATCTGCCGCGAGCCTAGACGCGCTGCCGCTCGCCCTCCTGCGCGCCATCGAGCGCGATGGTCTCCGCGACGGGACGCGCGTGCCGCGGCTACCGTCGTAGCCGCGGCAGGGTTTGGGGTGTCCCCTTGGCGGACAGCCAGATCGTAGCCGCGGGCTTTTCCCCGCCCATATCCGGGCGCTTGGCGAGGGCCAAGCCTTCACGCCACAGGGATTTGCGCTACCGCGGGGCGATCGATGTCATCGGCGGGGGACAAGTCCCCGCGTTGCCGGGATTCTCAGACACCCCCGTGAAAAGAACCTGCGCGGCCGCCACGCCGGCGTTTCTGTCATATCCGTGGCAGCTCGTCCGAGACGGCAGGCATGGAAGGAAGGCGGTGGTATACTGCACGCGAGGGGCTACTGCACCCGTGCGTCCGGGCGGTCTGCGGTACGCCAGCCTGCTGCAGAGCGTGCAGGCCCGGCTGCGTCGGCCGCGTGGCTTGGCGAGGGCACCTGGCGCGGTGTTTCTCGACCGCGATGGCGTGATCAACCGCAACCGCCACGACTACGTCAGGGCGTGGACCGAGTTCGAGTTCCTGCCGGGGGCTTTGGCAGCGCTGGCACGGCTGAAGGGCGCTGGGCGGCGGGTGATCGTCGTGACCAATCAGTCGATCGTGGGGCGTGGGCTCGTGGACGCTGGGGACCTGGCGCGGCTGCATGATCGCATGCGGGAGGCGGTCGCTGCGGCGGGCGGCGAGATCGAAGAGGTACTAGTCTGTCCGCATCACCCGGCGAGCGGGTGCACCTGCCGCAAGCCGCGGCCGGGCCTGCTCCTGACGGCGCGCGACCATCTCGGCGTGGACCTGCGGCGGTCGGTGTTGGTGGGCGACCACGTGACCGACCTGACGGCCGCCGTGGCGGCCGGCTGCGCGGCGCTGCTGGTGCTGAGCGGGCGGACGCCGGCCGGAGCCGGCCACGGCCCGGCGGATGGCGCGTGTCTAGGGAAGGCCTGGGACGTCGTGCCGGCCGTGCTCGACCTCGGCGCTGCGGTCGACCTGCTGCTCGGGGCGCCGCGCGAGGTCGCCGCGCTAGGCTGATGGCGCGGCCGCGGCGGTTGGCGGCGGTCGTGGTGCGTCTGCCGTGCTGGAGCGGCGATGAGCGCTGAGGAGCCACCCGCGGGCGGACGAGGGGACCACCGGACAACGCGCGTAGCGCACAGTCGAGGTCGGGCGGCGGCGTCGAGCGGCGGTAGCCTGGGCGCAGCGATGCGTGGTTGCGGCGACGGGCAGCGCGGCCGAGCGCAGGCCCTTCGCGTTGGCCGAGGGTGGCGCGTTGGACGGGGCCGGTAGGCCGGAGCGGGAGCGCATGCGCGTGCGTCGCGCGCTAGTCCTGGCGGCCGGGGTCGGCACGCGGCTCTGGCCGCTGACGCGCGAGCGGCCGAAGCCCATGCTGCCCATCGCCGGCCGGCCGCTGCTGGAGCACCTCTTCGTTCTCCTCCACCGCCACGGCGTGCGCGAGGTCGTCGTCAACCTGCACCATCGGCCCGAGGCTATCACTGAGTACTTCGGCAACGGCCGGCGTTGGGGCCTGCACCTGCACTACTCGCACGAAGAGCGCCTGCTCGGTTCGGCCGGCGCCGCCAAGCGCGTGGAGGCGCTGCTCCAGGGTGAGCCGTTCTTCGTCGTCTACGGCGACGTGCTCACGGACGCAGATCTGTCGGCGCTGGCGCGGGAGCACATGGAGCGCGGCGGGCTGATGACGATCGGCATGGCGCGCGTGGACGATCCGACGCGCGCCGGCATCGCCGCGCTGGGCGACGACGGCCGCGTGCGGCGCTTCGTCGAGAAGCCGGCGCGCGCCGAGGCGTCCGGCGACCTCGCCAACGCCGGGCTGTACGTGGTGGAACCGGCTGTCTTGGAACATATTCCGCCCACCCGCCCCTGCGACTTCGGCCAAGACCTCATCCCGGCCCTGGTGGCCTGCGATATGCCGGTCTACGGTGCGATGGTCGAGGGCTATGTGCTCGACATCGGCTCTCCCCAGCGCTATGCTCTGGCCCAGCAGGCCGCCGCCGACGGCCTGGTGCGCCTGTATCCCCGCCCGCGGCGCCTCTCGCGCCGCGTGCTCGGGGCGCTGGCGCTGGCCGCGACGGTCGCCGGCTGCGCGCTCTTCGAGCCGGCCGAGCCGCCGCCGCCGGCCACGCCGTTCGCCGTGCAGCTTCGCAACCTGCCGACGCCGACCCCGGCCACGGCCGCGCTGCCGACGCAGGCGGTGCGCCGCAGCACGCTGGTGCGCGTGGTCTCGGCCGCCGGCGCGTTAGCCCCGACCGAGCAGACGCCGCTGGTCTCGCGCGTCGCCGGCGAGCTGGTCGAGCTCAAGGTGCGGCCGGGCGACGCCGTCAAGGCCGGCGACGTCGTCGGCGCCGTGAAGATCGGCGAGGGCTCGGCGGCGAACCTGCAGATGGAGCAGCAGCTCGCCACGGCCCGACGGCGCCTGGCCGACCTGCGGCGCGCCTCGCCCGGCGCTGTCGGGGCGGTGGTGGAGGCCGAGCAGCGCCAGTCGCAGGCCAAGATCCGCCTGGCGCAAGCGCGGCTGACACCGCCGAGCCAGGCTCTGCTGGAGGCCGAGCGCCGCCTCGTTGAGGCGCAAGCGCGGCTGGCGCAGCTCCGGGTCGCCCCGGCCAACGAGGCGGTGATCGAGGCCGAGCGGCGGCTGTTCGCCGCGCGCCAGCGGCTGGCCGAGGCGCAGCGCAAGGGCCCAACAGACGTGGTCACCGAGGCCGAGCGCCGCCTGCTGGAAGCGCGCCTCAAGCTGGCGCAGGCGAAGCTCACCACCCAGCCGCAGAGCGTCGTCGAAGGCGAGCAGAAGCTCGACCAGGCGCGCCTGCGGCTGCTCCAGGTGCGTGCCAAGCCGGAGGACGAAGGGCTGCTGACCCTGGAGCAGAGTCTCCAGGAGGCGCAGCTCAAGCTGGCCGAAGCGCGCACGGTCGCCGTCGCCGACCCGACCGCCGACGCGCAGCGCGGCTACGACGAGGCGCGCGCCAAGCTCCTGCAGGCCAAGGCCAAGCCGGTCGACGATGGCGTCGCCGAGGCCGAGCGCCGCCTGGCCGAGGCGCAGGGCAAGCTCGCCGAGCTGAAGGCGCGCAACGTCGGGCTGGAGATCCAGCAGTTAGAGCGCGACACGCAGGTGGCCGGCAACGTCCTCGATTTGGCCCGCCGGCGGCTCGACCTGCTGTTCAAGGAGATCGGCCCCGGGCCCGACTGGAGCGAGCCGCAGAAGGAAGAGCGCCGCTGGGCCGCCCGCCAGGCGCTGGCCGAGGCCGAGGCGACCTACTACAAGAACTACGACCGGCTCTACCTGCTCAAGAACTACAGCGCTCCGCTGCACGCGCAGCAGGTGGCAGCCGCCGAGCGCGACGTGCAGGTCTCCGCGACGGCGCTCCAGGCACGCAAGGCCGGCGCACCGCTGCTGAAGGACGCGCGGGACATCGAGATCGCCGGCGCCGAGCGCGAGGTCGCCCAGACGCAGGCTGTCCTGGAGCAGCGGCGCGCCGCAGCCCCGCTGCTGAGGCAGCTCCGCGAGTTCGAGGTCCAGACCGCCGAGCGCCGCGTCGCCCAGCTCCAGCAGGCCCTTGAGCAGCGGCGGGCGCTTCAGCCGCTGCTCAAGCAGTCGCGCGACTTCGAGATTCAGAGCGCCGAGCGCGAGGTCCAGCGCGCCGAGCAGCTCTTGCGCGTGGCCCAAGGGCTGGCGGAGGAGTCCAGCCAGGCGCGCGACCTCGAGGTGGCGGCCATGGAGCGCGCGGTCGCCGGGGCCCAAGCGGCCGTCGAGCAGGCGCGCCGCCTGGCGCCGAACACCGCCGAGAGCTATCAGCTCGAGCTCCAGACGCTGGAGCGCGAGGTCCAGCGCGCCGAGCAGCTTCTGGAGCAGGCGCGGCAGCTTGACCCGCAGGCCCAGGAGGTGCGCCAAATCCAGATTCGCGCGCTGGAGCGCGAGCTCTCGCAGGCGCAGGGAAGCCTCGACCAGGCCCAGGGCCTGGCCGCCGAGGCCGAGCGCGCGCGGCAGCTTGAGATCCAGGCGCTGGAGCGTGAGGTCGTGCAGGCCGAGCTCGACCTCGCGCGCGCGCAGCAGCTTCGGCCGGAATCGGAGCGGCTGCACCAGCTCGAGATCGCCGTGGCCGAGCGCGAGGTGGCCGAGCTGGAGGCCGCGCTGCGCGCCGGCGCCGGCAAGGTGGCGCTCATCGCGCCGGTCGACGGGACGGTCGGCACGCTCAACGTGGCCATCGGCGGCGCGGTGCGCACCGACACGCCCGTGCTGGCGATCAACACCTCGACGCGAGCCACCGTCGTCGTCGGCCTCAGCGAGCACGAGGTGCCGCTGATCGCCGTCGGCCACGAGGCGACGGTGACGCTGCCGGCGCTGGGCGGCAAGACGTTCGTCGGGCAGGTGGCCAGCATCGCCTTCGCCGAGCGGCGCGGCGATGATCTGCCGATCTACCGCGTCACCATCAGCGTCGAGAGCATGGACGCGCAGGCCCTGCCGGGCATGACCGCTCAGGCGCGCATCGTGGCGACGAAGAAGGAGAACGTCCTGCTCGTACCGAACGGGGCCATCTTCACGCGCGAAGGCAAGCGCTACGTGCAGGTCATGCGCGCCGACCGCGTGCAGGACGTCGAGGTCCAGGTGGGCCAGCGGGGCGAGGTCGAGAGCGAGATCGTCGGCGGGTTGAAGGAGGGCGAGCGCGTCGTGCTGCCGATGCGCGCGCTGCCCGGCGCCAGCACCACGCCCGGCGGCCCGGCGGCACCCGGGGCGGTCGCGACGCCGGCCTCCGGCGCGCGGCTCTCCGTCCCACCTCCCGCCGGCGCGGCCTCGGGCGCCGGCGCAGCCGCGCCGCAGCCCGCGCAGACGCCGACCCCAGCCCGGCGATAGGTATGCTCGCACGGCAGTCGGTCCTCATCTTTGCCACGCGCATCGCCAACATGCTCCTGAACATGGTGGCGCTGTACCTGGTGGCGCGGCATGTGGGGCCGGCAGCACTGGGCGTGGTAGCCGCGACGACGGCCTTCATCGGTCTCTTCGGCGGCTTTAGCGACCTCGGCCTGACCGGCGCGCACGGCAAGCGCGTCTCGGAGGGCCGTGACCTGGCCCACTGCGTTGGGACCTACCTGCTGCTCAAGAGCATCCTCACCGTCGGCGCGGTCCTCGCCACTGTCGCCGTCTTCGTCATCCGCCGCAACGTCGGCGACGACCCTGGCCACCCGGAGACCGTGGCCGTGTTCACGCTGCTCATCGTCGCCGGCCTGGTCTCGCTGGCGAGCGACCTCACCGCCTGGACGTTCATCGGGCGCCGTGAGGTGGCCAAGCAGGTGGTGCCGAGCTTTATCGGTTTCACCTGCACGGCCGTGGCGCAGGTGCTCGTCGCGCTCTTCGCGCCGACGGCCACCGGGCTGGCGGCGGCCTTACTCCTCGGCACGGCCATATCGGCCGGCTTCGGGGTCTGGCTCTTTCGCGGCTATCCCATCGCCTGGCCGCGGCGCAGCGACATCGCCCGCTACGTCACCTTTGCTGCTCCGTCGGCGCTGGCCTCGATCACCAGCAGCGCCGGCGGCCACCTCGACAAGGTGATAATCGAGCACTTCCGCGGCCCGACTGAGGTGGCTTACTACTACGCCGCCGAGCGCTTCGTGAACTTCCTGCTCCTGGGACCGAGCGCGCTGGCGCCGATCCTCATGCCCGTCCTGTCGCTGCTGCACACGCAAGAGCGCAGCGACGACCTGCGCATCACGACGCTGCGCGCTGAGCGTTTCCGGTCGCTGCTGGCCGCGCCGCTCTGCGCGGCGGTCGTCGTGCTGGCCGAGCCGGCAGTGCTGCTGGTCTTCGGGTCCAAGTTCGCGCCGGCCATCGACGTGCTGCGCGTCGCCGGGGTGCTGGCGTACGTGTACGCGACGATCCGGCCGTTCCAGAGCCTGCTGCTGGGCATCGACCGCCCGGACCTCTTCGCCAAGATCACCGTAGTGTCAGTGCCGATCAGCGCGCTGCTGGGCGTCGTCTTCGTCTCGCGGGGCTGGATGGGCTTGCCGGGCCTGGGGCTGGGCGCCGTCGGCGCGGCCTGGGCCGTCTTGCTGACGAACGTCGGCGTCGCGGTGGCGACGCGCCTGCTCTGCTGGCGGCTGCTCGGCATCGGCGTGCAGGCGAGCGTCGCGCGGCACATCGCTGCGGGAGTCGCTGCCGGGCTGGTGGTCGGCGCGTTCTACCAGCTCTGGCCGACGAAGCCGGCGCTGGCGTTCGTGCCCTTCGCCGCGCTCCTCGGCCTGCTCTACCTGGTGCTGCTGATTGCGCTGCGCGAGCTGTCGTGGGAGGACGTGCGCTTGATGCTCGACGCGGCGAGCCCTCTCCGCATGCAGCGCTACCTACGGCGCGAGCTGCGCGGCGCGGCGCAGCCCGAGGCGCGGTGATGCGCCGCGGGCCAATGGCTGGCCCCACCCCATCCCGATTCTTGAGGACGACGCACACCCCGGCAGAGGTCGCCTCAGGCGACCTCTGCACGCACCCGCGCGGTGAGCCGCTTGAGACGAGGCATGTATCGGCGAGTCGCGAGCGAAGCGGAGGCTCTGGCGTTCCAGCGCGCGGTGTTCAGCCCGGCCTACCTGCGGGCGGCGCATCCGTTCGGCGACCCGGCTAGCCTGCTTGAGCGCCAGCGCGCGGGCTTCGTCCTGCGCTTCGTCCCGCCAGGCGGCACGATGCTCGATCTGGGCTGCGGAGACGGCAGCCTGACGCGCCGCTGGGCCGAGCGCGCGCGGCGCGTCGTCGCTGTAGACCTCAGCCTCGACTGCCTGGCACTGGCCGTGCGCCGCAATGTGCATCCAGCGATTGGCTACGTCTGTGCGCCGCTGGAGCACGTAGCCCTCGGCACGCGCTTTGACGTGGTGTTCCTCGGCGAGGTGGTGGAGCACGTGTTCGATGCCCCGGCGCTGCTGCGGCGCGCGGCCGGCCTGCTGCGC
>JACQUS010000471.1 GCA_016210125.1 Chloroflexota bacterium
CTCCTTGATCGCCGGCCGGCGCGATGCCGATGGCCCAGACGACGACGGCCGCGACCACGATGAAGACCGCCGATAGGATGGCCAGCGACCCGATCAGCGCGACGGTGCCGCGGCCCATGAGGTTATCGAAGCGGTAGTGGAGATGATCGACCCACGTAACCCGTCGCATAGCTCACTCCCCCGCCGCACTCGGGCGCGGCGCTCTCGTCTCCAGGCTCGGCCTGGGGTCACGCCTGGTTCCGTGCTCCACAATGGTGGCAGCGCCGCCACGCCCCGGCGCGTCAGCGCTGCGCTGCGAGCCTGACCATGAGCACGAGGACGGCGACGCCAGCCGCGGTGAAGACCAGCGCGAAGAGGCCCAGTAAGAGCGCTTGGCAGCCCAGAGATCGCGCGAGGGCCTCCTCCGACTGGTGGCTGATCACGAACTGCTGCTCGCCATCCTCCCGCGGCGGGGCAGCGATCTGCCCGTCGCCGTTCACCACGCCGAGCACGTATACCGGCGCGTCGACCGGCAGGACGCGCTCGCGGTAGCGATAGCCGAGCGTGTCGCTGCCGCCCATCGTGAAGGATTGCGCCCCGAGCCAGATCGTCGGCCCGAGCGCCGTAGCCTCGTCGAACCGGTTCACCACCTCCCACGCGTCCACGTGCGCCTGCTCTGGCGCCACCTGCACCGTGCCGGACTGGTCCTCGACGAAGAACGCGACACAGCGCTCGTCGGAGGCCAGCTTCTCGCTGCGCCGCACCCTCCTGCTACGGTCGTCGCTATCCCGGTCGTAGTCCTCGTACTCGCGCTCCAGGCTAGAGGCGTAGTAGGCGCAGGGTTGCCGCGAAAGCTCGCTCACCAGAGGTGCTTCGCAGCGCAGCGTTCCCTTGACCTCCACCAGCTCGCCGGCCCGCTGGGAGGTCACCTCGCCGGCCGGCGACGTCCGGGTAGCCCTGACCAAGTGGAGCCGGCGCGTGGTGTTCCACCAGCCGAATGCGAGGGCCACGCCCCCTGCGAGAAAGAGCAGCCCCACGACAACCCCGACCCATGAATTATCCATCTCACCCACCCTTCATCCCGGCGGGGCCGACCCGGGGACGAACCGCGGCCACTCGCCACCGGCCGACCGCGCACAAGCGGCCCAGCGCGGGCCGCGGCTACCCCGCAAAGCTCTCTGGGTCATCCGCGTTACCGGCGCTCGCTCACGCCGAGCCGGCCCCTGTGCGCGCGCTGACCCGCGCGCCCCAGCGCCACGCAAGCATCGACGCGGAGCGTGTCTATGCGGAGCGCAGCGTCTGCCGCGCTCGACCTGGCGCGCGCTTCCTAGGTCGAGCGGATGCATTATAGGCGAGCGGCCCAGGGGCAACAAGAAGCGCCCGGTGCTACGCCCTGCGCTTGAAGAAGACGCGTCGGGCGCAGCGTTCGCCTCGTACGCGGCGCCTAGCTGCCCTCGCCTTTCCCCAGCACGCCACGCCCCAGCACGGCCAGCGCGGCCACACCGAGCGTCGCCAAGGCGGCGAAGACGTAGAGCTTCTCCTCCTTCGGCAGCAGCAGCGCCACCAGGCCGAAGGCCGCCGCCAGGCCGTAGAACAGCAGCAGCACGCGCCGCGCCGACCAGCCGCGGTCGGCCAGGCGGTGGTGCAGGTGGCGGCGATCGCCGCGCAGCGGCGAGGCCCCGCTAGCCAGGCGGCTGGCGATCACCCAGCCGGCGTCGAGCAGCGGCACGGCCAGCACCAGCGCCGCCGTGGCCAGCTTCGCCCCGCCGACGATGGCCAGCCCGCCCAGGCCCAAGCCGAGGAAGTAGGCCCCAGCGCTGCCAAGGAAGACGCGCGCCGGAGGCACGTTCCACCACAGGAAGCCCAGCGCCGCGCCGCTGTAGGCCAGCGCCAGCGCGGCGACGCTCCACTGCGGCGGCGTCAGCGTCGCGCTGCGCAGGAAGAGCACCAGGCCGCCGATGGCCGCCAGGCCGGCCGCCAGGCCGTCCATGCCGTCGGCCCAGTTGACGGTGTTCATGAGCGCGACGAGCCAGAGGACGGCCAGCAGCCCGCCGAGCCAGCCGGCCAGCGGGATGGCCTCGCCAAAGGGGTTGCTGAGGGCGTCGACCGTGATGCCGCTGGCGACGAGCAGGGCCGCGGCGAGCGCCTGGCCGATGAGCTGCGGCCCCGCGCCCAGGTCGCGCACGTCGTCCCACAGGCCGACGACGACGATGAGCGCCGCGCCGGCCAGCAGCCCAGCGACGCGGCCGACCTCCTCCGGCTGCCAGCCGAGGTCGGGCAGTGCCAGCGCCAGGAGCACGGCGACGACGAACGCCAGGAACGGGGCCAGGCCACCCGCGCGCGGCACGGCCACCGAGTGCTGCCGTCGACCGCCCGGCCAGTCGAGCACGCCGTAGCGCCGCGCCAGTGCGGCGACGGCCGGAGTGAGCAGCCAGCCCAGCACGCCGGCCGCGCCCGCGACGAGCGCCAGGGCCACGGCCGGCACGCCGGCTACGTGGCGGCCACCTCGGCCAGCGGCAGCCCCTCCAGCGCCAGCACGCGCGCCGGCGCGCCGTCACCGCCGCCGACCTTCATCGGCGCCGCGACGAGCAGGAACTCGCGGGTCCGCAACTGGTCGAGATAGCCGATGTGCTCGATGAGCGGAATGCCGGCGCCCAGCAGCGTGCGGTGGCCGGGCGCGTCGCCGTGGCGCGGGCCGCCTGGGGTGGCGAGGTCCGTGGGCATGTCGAGCGCCAGCGCGCGGATGCCCTGCTGCACGAGCCAGGCCGCCGTCTCGGCGTGCAAACCGGGGCTGGTCTCGTAGTAGTCGGGCTGGTGGAAGTGCGCGGCGGACCAGCCGGTGTACAGCACCAGAATCTTGGCGCGCAGCGCCGCGCCAGGCGGCATGCCGGCCTGAATGTCGGCCACCTGCACCAGCGACCCAGGCCCGACGCGCCCGCGCAGGTCGGCCAACACGGCCGGCCCGACCAGGCGGTCGAGGGGCACGGCGTCGATGCTCGCGCGCCCCTCGGCGAAGTGCGACGGCGCGTCGACGTGCGTGCCCTGGTGCAGGCTACAGGTGATGGCCATGTTCGAGCGCCCGTGCTCGGCTAAGGTGTGGATGGCCGTCACCTGGAGGCGCGGATGCCCGGCGATGGCCGCCTGGCGCTGGTCGAGCGTGTATGTCAGGTCGACGACGCGATACATCCGGCCTCCTCTGAACAAAGCCCCGGGGCGCTGGCCCCAGCCCGCGTCTGAACGTCCCATAGGGAGCTCCGCCCCCTCTGGACTCCCCCTCCTCCTCAATCGGGCCGCTAGCCGTCACTCGCCACCAGTATGGCACGCCCGGCGACCGGACGGCTAGCGGTCGCGCTATTTGCGCGGGCGCTAGCCAAAAACTATGCTAGTAGCCCACCGGCGAGGAGGAAGGCTATGCTCGGTAGCGACGGCGTCGCTCAGCTTCTCTCGAC
>JACQUS010000472.1 GCA_016210125.1 Chloroflexota bacterium
CTTCTGAAGGAGGGCACCATGCGCGTGCTCGACCCGGTGGCGGAGATGCGGCAGGCCGGCGATCGCCTGGCGCCGCGCCCCGCGACGCTCGATGGCAAGGTCGTGGCCTACGTCGACGGCTGGGGCCACCGCTGCGACGACGGTCGCTTCGAGATGTACCCACTCATGGCTGAGCTGAAGCAGCTCATCGAAGAGCGCTTCCAGGTCGGCAGCGTCTGGTACAAGAAGCCGAACATCGCCAAGCCCGTTCCTCAGGAGCTGCTGGCGCGCGTCGTCCAAGAGGCCGACGTCATTGTCAACGGCGAGTGCATTTGAGGCTCCTGCACGTCGAGCACCGTGCGTGACGCGGTGGAGTTCGAGCGGCGCGGGAAGCCGACCATCACCCTGGCCCACGAGATGTTCGCCTTCGCCGCGCGCGCCCAGGCCAAGGCCCTGGGCATGCCGTCGCTGCCCCTGCTCGTCGAGCCGGCGCCGCCGGCCGGCAACCTGCCGCGCGACGTGCGCGCCGTCGCCGAGGCGCACCTCGACGACGTGCTGCGCGCGCTGATCCTGCCCGCGCCGGTGCCGGCGCCGTAGTGCCAGCCCCATCGCCCACGCGGCGACGCTAACGGCGCGGCGTTCGCGACGGCGGCTATCCGCCGAGGAGCCGGAAGCGCGAGGAAGCGCTTACCGTTGAGTTTGCCCCGCGGTGTGGCGCGACCATCGGGGATGAGCAAGGGGAATCCAAAGGGGGCGAAGCCCCCTTTGGGAATCTTTCTTGGGGCGGGGCAGCCCGCCAGGGCTAACTTCAACGCAGTCAAGGAAAGGGCACGACGATGGCCAAGCTGCGCTCGCGCGCCTACGACGTCGCCGACGCCTGGGAGTGGCTGGAGCTGGCCTACGAGCGGCGCTGGACCGACGGCCTGCCCGTCGCCCCACCGACCGAGGAGCGCGTGCGAGCCGTGCTCGACTATCTCGGGCGCGACCCGGGCGAGGTGGTCGGCGTCATCCCGCCGCGTGAAGGCGTCGCCACGATCGAGAAGGTGGCCATCAATTGCGTGATGGCCGGCTGCAAGCCTGAGTACGTACCGGTCGTGCTTGCGGCGGTCGAGGCCATGCTGGCGACGCCGTTCAACCTCAACGGCGTGCAGACGACGACGAATCCCTGCGCGCCGCTGGCCATCGTCACCGGCCCGGCGGTCGCGCGCCTGGGCTTCAACGTCAACGAGGGCGTGTTCGGCGGCGGCGCGCGGGCCAACGCCGCCGTCGGCCGCGCCGTGCGGCTCATCCTCTGGAACATCGGCGGGGCCTACCCCGGCGACCCGGACATGGCCACGCTTGGACACCCGGGCAAGTACGCCTTCTGCATCGCTGAGAATCACGCCCTCTCCCCCTGGGAGCCGCTGCACGTCGAGCGCGGGCTGCCGGCCGACGCCGACGCCGTGACCGTCTTCGCCTGCGACTCGCCGCACACCATCTACGTGCCCGGTGACGCGCGCCGCATCCTACGCGTGCTCGCGCACACGCTGCCGACGCCGGGCGTCAACATGTTTCACTGCGCCGGGCAGTACCTCCTGGCGTTCAGCGTCAAGCCGGCGCAGGCGCTGGCGCGCGCCGGCTGGTCGAAGCGCGAGGTCAAGCGCTACATCTTCGAGTACGCGCGCTATCGCTGGGGCGACCTGAAGCGCTGGGGCGTCCTGGACCCCGAGGAGCACGCGACGACGTACTGGGGCGGCGTCGAGGACGCACCCTGGGCCGCGGCGCTCGACGACGAGCAGCTCCTGCCGATGGTCCAGAGCCCCGACGACATCCACGTCGTCTGCGCCGGCGGGACCGGCCAGTGGTGGGTGGGCTTCTGCCCCGGCTGGGGCAACTACGGCGGCTACGCAGTGACCAAGCCCGTCCGCTGGCCGGGCGGAAGCTGAGGCGCGGTAGCCGACCCCCGCGCCGACCCGTGCTATACTCGCCCGGTTCTTGGCGTCGGCCGGAAGGCGCGGTCATGGCGCCTCACAGGGAGGGATGCTCGATGGCGCTGCGCGGCTTCATCCTCTTGTTTTACGACGCGCCGGACGACCCGGAGTTCCAGGCCTGGCTGCACGGGCCGCACTTCGACGAGGTCATCGCGAAGATGCCCGGCGTCGGGCGCATCACGCGGCTGGAGATCCTGAGTCCCGAGCCGGGCGAGCGGCGCTATCTCGCCCTGTTGCACAGCGACGACATCGAGGCCACGGTCGCCTTCCGCAAGGGGCCGGGTGGCGCCGAGCTGCGCGAGGATGCCATCGTCCACGGCGTGCGCAACCGCCACGACTTCGCGGCGCGTGTGATCTACGACACTGGACAGGGCTAAGCCGTGGCGCAGTTCAGTCACCTCTTCCAGCCCATCGCCATCGGCACGGTCACCGTATCGAACCGCATCCTCAGCTCGGCGCACGGCACGCAGCTTGTCGACGACGGCCTGCCGAACGAGCGGCTTATCGCCTACCACCTGGAGCGCGCGCGCGGCGGCGTCGGGCTGATCGTCCTCGAAGCCTCGCGCGTCCACCCGTCGACGGTGCAGAGCGCGCGCCAGCTAGCGGCCTTCGATCCGCGGGTCATCCCGGCCTATCGCCGCCTGGTCGACGCGCTGCACGCGCACGGCGTGGTCGTCTTCGCGCAGATCGTCCACCAGGGCCGGCAGATCAGCGGCCTGGCGGCACGGCAGCCGCTCTGGGCGCCCTCGCCGATTCCCTGCCCGGTCTTCCCGGCCCACCGCGCGGTGCCGCACGCGATGGACCACGACCAGATCCGCGAGGTCGTGCAGGCGCACGCGGTGACGGCAGCGAACTTGAAGGACGCCGGCGTCGACGGCGTGGAGCTCCACGGCGCGCACGGCTACCTGATCCAGCAGTTCATGTCGCCCTTCAGCAACCAGCGCAGCGACGCGTACGGCGGCAGCCTGGAGAACCGCCTGCGCTTCGCCTACGAGGTTATCGACGCGACGCGGGCAGCGGTGGGGCCGGACTACCCGCTGGGCATGCGCGTCTCGGGCGACGAGTTCGTGCCCGGCGGCCTCGACCTCCAGCAGATGGAGGTCATCGCCCCGCGCCTCGTGGCCCGCGGGCTCGACTTCCTGGCCGTCAGCGTGTCGACCTACGCCGGCTCCAGCTACGCGACGATGATCCCCGACATGCACTTCCCGCACGGGCCGTTCGTGTACGTCGCCTCGGCGCTGCGCGCGGCGCTGCACGCGGCCGGGCTGCGCGTGCCGGTGATGGCCGCCGGGCGGATCGTCGATCCGGCACAGGCTGAGCAGGTCCTGGCCGAGGGCCACGCCGACATGGTGACCATGACGCGCGCGCTGATCGCCGACCCCGAGCTGCCGCGGAAGGCGCGTGAGGGGCGCGTCGAGGACATCCGCGCGTGCATCGGCTGCAACCAGGGCTGCGTCGGCATGGTGCACATGCGTCAGCCGATCACCTGCCTGGTCAATCCGACCGCCGGCGTCGAGCAGGAGTGGGGTCTCCAGACGCTCCAGCCGGCCGCACGCCGCAAGCGCGTGCTGGTCGTCGGCGGCGGGCCGGCCGGACTGGAAGCCGCGCGGGTCGCCACGCTGCGCGGGCACCGCGTGGCGCTCTGGGAGCAGGGCTGGGAGCTCGGCGGGCAGCTCGCCATCGCGGTGCGCGCGCGCAACCGCGTCGAGCTCGGCAAGCTCGCCGGCTGGCTGGAGTGGCAGGTGCGGCAGCTCGGCGTCGAGGTGCGCCTGGGGACCGAGGCGACGGTCGAGTCGGTGCTGGTGGCCGAGCCGGACGCGGTGGTGCTGGCGACGGGCGCGGTCCCCTTGCTGCCGCAGATTCCGGGCTGCGATGGCTTGCCGCTGCTCGACGTGACCGATGCGCTATGCAACCTGCGCCAGGTCGGTCGGCGCGTGGTGGTGCTCGACGACGACCGGCACTACAAGGCCGCCGGCATCGCCGAGCACCTCGCCGACCTGGGGCACGAGGTGGCCATCGTGACCGTCCGCGCCGAGACCGGCGCCGACGTGCCGACGGTCAGCTTCCACGGGCTGCGCCACCGCCTGGGAAAGAAAGGTGTGCGCACGCTCTCCTACCACGACGTGGCGCGCGTCGAGGGGCGCGCGGTCGTCGCCGTGGACGACTTCTCCGGTCGCGAGACGGTGCTGCCCGACGTGGACACGTTGATCTACGCCGGACTGAGCCGCGCCGCCGACGAGCTCGCGCGCGCGCTGCGCGGCCGGGTGGCGGAGCTGCACGTCGCCGGGGACTGCGCGGCGCCGCGGCGGGCCTTGGAAGCGATGCGCGAGGGCCACGCCGCCGGGCGCGCGGTGTAGAGAGAGGCCTTGACTTTGCCGCTCGACGCGGTATCTTGGCCGCAGCAGGGGATATATTATATGTCCACGCAGGCCGCCGGGAGCCCGACGCTCGCCCTAGCCGGCTTCGCCGCGCGGCTGCGCTTCGCCGACCTGCCGGCGGCTGTGGTGCGCCAGGCCCAGCGGCTCGTGCTCGACGCGCTCGGCTGCGGCCTCTACGGCAGCAGCCTCGAGCCGAGCGAGCATCTGCGGGCGATGCTCCTGGCCGAGGGCGGGCCGGGCGGCATCACGCTCTGGGGTCGGCCGGAGCGCCTGCCGCTGCTGGACGCCGTGCTGGCCAACGGCACGGCGGTGACGGCCGCCCGCGTCGACGACACGCACCGCGAGGCCATGATCCACGGCGGTGCGGTGCTCGTGCCGACCTGCCTGGCCCTGGCCGAGCGGCGCGGGCCGGTCGACGGCCGTGCGCTGCTGACGGCGATCGTCGCCGGCTGCGAGGTCGGCACGCGGGTCGGCCTCGCCGCCGGGATCGGCATGATGCGCCGTGGCTTCGAGCCGGCGGCCTACAGCGGCACCTTCTGCGCCGCGGCCGCTGCCGGCCGCCTGCTTGGGCTCGATGCCGATAGCATACGCGACGCCCTGGGCGTCGCCGGCAGCCTCGGCGCCGGGCTCATGGGCGCGCAGCGCGGCGCGATGGTCTTGCCGCTGCACTCGGGCCGCGCGGCCCAAAGCGGACTGTTCGGCGCGCTGCTGGCCGAGCGCGGTTTCACGGGCATCCGCGACGTCCTGGAGGCGCCGTACGGCGGCTTCGTCGCGGCGCTGACCGACGAGCCGCGCTGGGAGCAGCTCACGCTCGGCCTTGGCGAGGTCTGGCAGATCGAGGGCCTGAGCTTCAAGGCGTATCCCTGCGGCGCGAGCACGCACACGGCCATCGACTGCGCGCTGCGGCTGCGGTCGGCGCTGCCGGCGCTCCGTCCAGCGGACATCGAGGGCGTCGTCGTGGCGACGACGACGATCACCAAGGAGCACGGCGGCTGGGCGTTCGACCCGGCCGAGGGGCCGGGCGCAGCGCGCATGAGCATCGCCTGGTGCACCGCGCTGGCCCTGGCCAGAGGCCGCGTGGGACTTGAGGACTTCGACGGCGTGGCGCTGGGCGACCCGGACCTCCAGGCGCTGGCACGGCGCGTGCACGTGGTCGTCGAACCGGCGCTCGACGCCGCCGGCCGTGCGCAGCGCCACGCCGTGCGCATGACGCTGCGCACGGCCGGCGGGGAGAGCCACGGCGCGGCGGCGGCCTACGGCAAGGGTAGCCCGGAGGCTCGGCTCGGCGACGCTGAGCTGGTGGAGAAGTTCGCCGACCTGGCCGGCCGCGTGCTCGGTGCCGAGCGTGCCACCGCGGTCGCCGAGGCCGTGTGGGACCTGCCGAGGTGCACCGACGTGGGCCGCTTGGCGCACTCGCTGGCCGCAGGGGCATCAGCGACGCGCAGGATGGCCCCGGCAGCTCGTGCGGGATCGTCGGCGCGCTGAGCCGGTCGCCTGGTATGATCGCAACTCACGCAAGGAGGATAGACATGCGTATCGTGGCAGCAGTGGTGTTTGCGATGCTGCTCGCGGCGTGCGGCCCGCAGCCGGCGGCCGCGCCGGCGGCGAAGCCGGCCGAGCCGGCGAAGCCCGCCGCAGTCCAGCCGGCACCGCCCGCCGCGCAGCCGGCCGCGCCAAAGCCGGCGGCGGAGAAGCCGGCCGCTGCGCCGGCGCAGGCGCCCAAGCCGGCGGCCGAGAAGCCGGCCGCGGCACAGCCGGCCAAGCCCGCAGCGAAGCCGGCCGGATTGAGCGTCAAGCAGGTCGTCGTCGGCGCGCCGAGCCAGACCTCCAGCTACTACATCTACACGGCCGCGCTCACCAAGCTGCTCCAGTCGAAGTACCCGGAGAGCAGCTTCACCATCTCCGAGGCCGGCGGCGGCGCGGAGAACGCCAAGCGCATGCTGGACAACAAGGTCCACTTCTCGCTCGGCGCCTTCGTCGCGCTGTATCTCTTCCAGACGGGGCTCGACCCGGCGTTCAAGGACCGCCCGCTGAAGGAGGTCCGCGGGCTCTGGGCCATCGACCCGGTGGCCGAGGCCTGGTTCGTGCGCGAAGACGCCGGGGTTGCCAATGTCGAGCAGCTCCACGGCAAGGACTTCGCCGGCGGCGGCCGGGGCACTGCCAGCGACCTCATCGCCCGCCAGTTCGCCTTCCCCACGCTGGGCATCGAGCCCAGGTGGTACGTCGGCGGCGCCGCGGACGTGCTGGAGGCGCTGAAGAACCGGCGCATCGCCGGCATGGGCAAGGCCACCGCGCTGCGCAACCCCGACGCCGTGATCATGGACGTGATGACCAGCATACGCATCCGCATCCTAAGCTGGACGCCGGAGCAGGTGCAGAAAGTCAAGGCCAAGAACCCCTGGCTGAACACGATCGATATCCCCGCTGGTGTCTACAAGGCCGACTGGAATAGC
>JACQUS010000456.1 GCA_016210125.1 Chloroflexota bacterium
GCCGGGCTGGGCCAGCGCCACGGCCATCGCCTGGTCGGCCGGAGCGTTCTGGATGACGCGGACCGGCTCGCGCCCGCCCCAGCCGACGCGCCCGAAGACCACTCGCCGCGCGGACCGGCGCTGGTAGTCGTACGGATCGCGGGACTCGCGCGCGCGTGGCCGCGCGCCGCCGGCCAGCTCGTGGGTCGGCGCCGAGGATATGCGCAGGCGCTCATCGTAGCGCCGGGCGAGCATCCGCGCCACGGGGATCTCGTTCTCCGGCTCCTCGGTCAGCGAGACGCGGATCGTGTCGCCGATGCCATCTTCGAGCAGTGTGCCGATGCCGATGGCCGACTTGATGCGCCCGTCCTCGGCGTTGCCGGCCTCCGTCACGCCCAGGTGCAGGGGGTAGTCCATGCCCTCGCGATCCATGCGCGCTACGAGCAGGCGGTACGCCTCGATCATGACCTTCGGGTTCGACGCCTTCATGCTCAGGATAATGTCGCCATAGCCGTGGTGCTCGCAGATACGCACGAACTCCAGCGCTGACTCGACCATACCCAGCGGTGTATCGCCGTAGCGGTTCATGATACGGTCGGACAGCGAGCCATGGTTCGTGCCGATACGCATGGCGATGCCGCGCTCCTTGCAGCGCAGGACCAGGGGTGTGACGCGCTCGAAGATGCGCTCCAGCTCGCGGCGGTAATCCGCGTCGCTGTACTCGCGGACGGCGAATTGGCGCGAGTCGGCGTAGTTGCCGGGGTTGATGCGCACCTTGTCGGAGTGCAGCGCGGCCTGCATCGCCGCGTGCGGGCTGAAGTGCACGTCGGCGACGATGGGCACGCCGATGCCCTGCCGACGCAGCTCGGCCGTGATGGCGCCGACGTTGCGCGCATCCTGCACCGTTGGTGTCGTGACACGCACGATCTCGCAGCCGGCCTCGACCAAGCGCACGATCTGCGCGACGGTCGCCGCGGTGTCGAGCGTGCGCGTCGTGGTCATCGACTGCACGCGGATGGGGTTATCGCCACCGACGCCCACGTCCCCGACGCGCACCTCCCGCGTTGGCCGGCGGCGGTAGGCGAAGGCGTCGTGGACGTAGGGAAGGCGGGTGCCCAGCCCCGTAACGACGAGGGATCGTGTCGTCAATGCTGCGCCCTCCCGGCCGTGCGGTCAGCGGTGACCGTTGGCGCGCACGCAGGCGTGGCGGTCTTCGAGCACCTCACCGCAGAGCGTGCAGCGCGGTCGGCCGCCGGCGCAGATGGCGACCGCCTGGTGGCGGAGCTGGCGGAGCTGGAGCTCGCCTACGGCCGTCACCAGCGTCGGCGGGCCCTCCGGGTCGCTCTCGCCGTCGTGCACGAGCAGGAAGAAGGCCTTCTTGCCCTCGTCGTAGCCGAGTGCCATGCGGTGGACGGCGAACTCGACGGTCGGCTGGGTCGGGAAGTCGGCGGCCGTCGGCCCGGGCGGCGGCGGGGGCCGCAGCGTCTCGAGGCGCGGGTCGCGAGCGAGCTGCAGCAGGAGCTGCTCGATGGCTGCGGCCAAGGCCTGGAGCTCATCCTTCTCCAGCCACAAGACGGCCATCGTGCCGTCGGCGCCGAGCGCCAGGAGCCGGAAGCGCCGCTGGCCGGCTTCGCCGACGGCATCGGCCGCCACGCGGGCGGCAGCCCCGAGATCGCGCATCGTGCCCGCATTTCTCCGCGGCGCCCGCCAGTCGGCCCAGTGGCCGGCGCTCCGAGCGATTATACCCCAGTTGGCAGCGGGCCGGCGGAGGAAAGCGTCGCACCGGTCGGCCATACGCGCCGCGAGAGCCGGCGGACATTAGCCGGGGAACGAGCAGCGAGCGCCCCGCGGCGATTGACCTGCGACCGTGGCGCGCGGTACACATGGGGATGAGAGGCATCGAGGGAGACCGTGTCGCCCCGTCCGGTGGACACACCGCAGGTCCCGCCCGACGAGGCGGCCTGGTCGCACCTGCTCGCCCACGGCGACGTGCTCGACTGCAAGCCGCTGCCCTGGGGCTCGAACTACACCTTCGCTGTCGCGCTGGTGGACGGGCGGCACCAGGGCCTGGCGATCTACAAGCCGCGGCGCGGCGAGGCGCCGCTGTGGGACTTCCCCGACGGGACGCTCTATCGCCGCGAGTACGCTGCCTTTGTTCTGAGCCGCCTGATGGGCTGGGAGTTTATCCCTTTGACCGTCGTGCGCGACGGCCCGCACGGTGTCGGCTCGGTCCAGCGCTACGTGGAGCCGGTAGCAGACTACCGCAGCCTGGGCGCGGAGCACGACCCCGACCTGTGGCGCATCGCCGTGTTCGATCTGGTCGCCAACAATGCCGACCGCAAGTCCACGCACTGCTTCAAGGACCGCGACGGCCGCATCTGGGGCATCGACCACGGCCTGACCTTTCACACCGTGCCGAAGCTGCGGACGGTGCTGTGGGAGTTCTGCCGGCGGCCCATCCCCGAGGCGCTGCTGGACGACCTCGACCGCCTGCGCAGCCGGGCCGACCAGGTACGCGCGGCGCTAGACCCCTGGCTAGAGCGCGACGAGGTCGAGGCCTGCGTGCGGCGTCTAGGGCGCATCGTCGAGCAGCAGCGCTTCCCGCGGCTCGATCCGCGCCGCAACGTGCCCTACGAGTTCTGGTAGCCGAATTCCACGACTTCCGGTAGCTCGTCTCGCTTGACCTGTTCAGTGCCTGCTCCCTACAATAGGCCAACGACAATAGGCCAACGACAATAGGCCAACGACAATAGGTCAACGATACGCCGTGGGCGACCGGTGCAGACGGAAGCGCGTACGCATGGCACGGACGGTGATGAGGTGGTGCGGTGGCAGGCGCGACGCTAGAGATGCTACGGCAGGTGCCGCTGTTTGCGCCGCTCGGCGCCGCGCGGCTGGCCGACGTCGATGCTATGGCCCAGCGGCGGCGCTTCCGCCGCGGGGAGGTCCTCTTTCACCGCGGCGATCCCGGATCGATGCTGTACGTGCTGCTCGGAGGGCGCGTACGCATCTACTCACCCTCCGAGGATGGCAGCGAGATGGTACTGGCCATCCTCGGCCCGGGCGAGTTCTTCGGCGAGCTCTCGCTGCTGGACGGTCTTCCGCGCTCAGCTAGCGCGCAGGCCATCGAGGAGTGCGACGCTCTGGTGATCGGGCGCGACGAGTTCCATCGCTTCCTGCGCCAGCATCCGGGGGCGAGCATCGCCGTGTTGGGCGTGCTGAGCCGGCGGCTGCGGCGCACCGACGAGCTGCTGGAAGACGCCGCCTTCCTCGACGTGCCCGGCCGCCTGGCCAAGCGGCTGCTGGAGCTTATGGACAGCAACGGCGAGCCCGTCGACGGCGGCACGCTGATCCGCTTGCGGCTCACGCACGCCGAGCTGGCGGCGATGGTCGGCGCGACGCGCGAGAGCATCACCAAGGCGATGAAACGCTTTGCGCGGGCCGGCCTCCTCGAGGCGCACGGGCACTTCGTCGTCGTGCGCTCGCCCGAGGGCCTGCGCCGGCGCGTGAGCTGAGCGCCGGGAAGACCTCGCGATCACGAGCGCCGCGACCACGGTGGTGGCATGTTCTTTCTGTCCTCAGTGACTTCCGTACTCGCGTAGCGCCCTGGGACCCGCTATCCTTGCCGCCGACTCACGTCGGAGGTAAGGTCGGTGCTCCACACGGCACTCTGCTCGATGCTCGGCATCCGCTACCCCATCATGCAAGCCGGAATGGGCTGGGTCGCCCGCTCGGACCTCGTGGCGGCGGTCTCCAACGCCGGTGGGCTCGGTGTGCTGGGCACGAACCAGCTCACGCCCGACGAGGTCCGGGCCGAGATTCGGCGCGTCAAGCAGCTCACAAGCCAGCCCTTCGGCATCGACATCCTCATGGCGCAGGTGGCGCCGAGCGCGGACGAGCGCGTCCAGCGCTACACGAACACCGTCCAGGCGTTCATCGACATGAGCCTCGAGGAGCGCGTGCCAGTCATCGTCTCGGGCCTCGGCGACCCCGCGCCGATCGTCCCCGAGGCGCACCGGCGCGGGCTGCTGGTGATGTCGGTCGTGGGCACGGTGCGCGCCGCGCAGAAGGTCGTCGCCTCAGGCGTCGACGCGGTCATCGCCCAGGGCCACGAGGCCGGCGGCCACACGGGCAAGATTACGACGATGGTGCTCGTCCCGCGCGTGGTCGACTCGGTGCGCGTGCCGGTCATCGCCGCCGGCGGCATCGCCGACGGGCGCGGCGTCGCCGCGGCGCTCATGCTCGGCGCGGTCGGCGCGTGGATCGGCACGCGCTTCGTCGCCACGAAGGAAGCCTACAGCCACCCGGCCTACAAGGAGAGGATCGTCGCCATCAGCGAGGAGGGCACGGTCGTCACGCGGGCCTTCACGGGCAAGACGGCGCGCGTCATCCGCAACCGCTTCACCGACGAGTGGGCGCAGCGCGAGGGCGAGATCCTGCCCTACCCGCTCCAGCAGGAGGCCGTGGGGCGCGAGGTCTTCGTCGCCGCGCGGGTGCACGGCAACACCGACATCGGCCACATGGCCGCCGGGCAGGGCGCGGGGCTGATCACGGAGGTCAAGAGCGCTGCCGAGGTGGTCGAGGAGCTGGCGCGCGAGGCCGAGGAGGCGCTGCGCCGCGCGGCGCGGGGCTACCTGGCCGAGCCGCACGTGCCGGCGCGGTAGGGCGCAGCGCGGGCGCCTCGCCGCACACCCAGCGGGCGGCCCGGCCGGGGTGACACCTGCTCTTCTCCAGCTACGCCGAAAGGAGGCACCGCGAGGGCATAGCGAACCTGTGCTATACTGTGCGACGCTATGAGACCCAATAGGTACATACTTCCTGCGATGGCCAGGGGAAGGGAAGGCGCCACGGTGCTCGTGGAAGGGGGGTACGTGACCGTGGCCAGAGCCGCGGACCTGCTCAAGGTGAGCAAGTCCACCTTGTGGCGGTGGATTGCTCAGGGGGAGCTCCCGGCGTACCGCTTCGGCCACCGACGGGTGCTCCTGAAAGAGCAGGACCTCAAGCGGCTGATTACCCCCGCCCGTGCAGCGAAAGAAGGCATCACGCTTCAGAAGGAGCGAGAGCGGCTGAGCCGTCCCTTGACCAAGGCAGAGCAGACGCACGCCCTGGCGGCGATCGAGGCGGCCAAGAAGCTGAGGGCCCAGATAGTAGCGCGGCGCGGAGGAAAGCCCTTCCCGGACTCCGCGGAGCTCATCCGCGAGATGCGGGACGAGCGGACGCGCCAATTGTCATGATCTGCGTCGATTCGAGTGTGGCCGCCAAGTGGATCTTCGAGGAGCCGCTGTCCGCACAGGCGGAGGCGCTCTATCGGCAAAGCATTGCAAGCGGTGAACGCATCGTCGCTCCGCCGCTCCTGCCGATCGAGGTCACCAACGTCATCCGCCAGTGCATGCGGCGCGCCAAGTCTCCAGCACCGCGCCTGCTCTCCCTCTCCGAGGCCGAGGAGGCGGTGCGACGCTTCGTACACTTGCCCATCGCGCTGATCATGCCTGCGCAGCTTCACCAGCAGGCCTTGCAGCTTGCCGCCAGGTTCGACCTGCCGGCCGTGTACGACGCCCATTACCTCGCTCTTGCTCGGCTCCTCGGGTGCGCCTTGTGGACCGCCGACCGCACCTTGGTGAACACCGTCGCTGGCGGACCGCCCTTCGTGCGATGGCTCGGTGAGTACACCAACCCGTAAGGGGGCCGCCAGCTCCCGGCGCGGGCGGGCGGTCCACAGGTTCCGATATCAGTGGCTCACGGCCAGTATCTGGAACTGGAAATCGTCGATCGAAGGGGTTGTTGAGCCGAGAAGGATCATTATCGGAACGGGGGCTTCTTCTGCGCAACGGTTGGGCATGAGCGACTGGTCAAGGCACTACGGGGAGACGAGCGCTACCCCACCACTCGTCGTCTTCAGGATCGTCCCTGCCTGTCCAACCGCCCATGCTACGTTGGAGCCGGCCGCGGAAATCGAAAGTAATTCGTTGGTTGTCCCCGATGCCTGCGCCGTCCATGTGGCCCCGCCGTTCATCGTCTTGAGCATCATCCCGGCCGGGCCAACAGCCCACGCGGTGTTGCTGTCTACTGCAAGCACGCGGTTGACGCGTCTCGTCGTACCTGAGGATTGCGCCACCCATGTGGCCCCACCGTCGGTTGTCTTGAGGATTGTCCCGGTCTCCCCAGCGGACCAGGCGGTTGCGGCGTTGGCGGCCGAGATTCCCCCGTACAGTGGTTGTGAGGATTCATATTGCCTCGTCCAGGTAGCCCCGCCGTTCGCCGTCTTAAGGATATAGCCCCCGGCGGCCCACACGGTGTTCGTGTCCACGGCCGCGATGCTACCGAAGCCGTAGCCGCAAAGTTGGTGTTGCGGTACCCATGTCGCCCCACCGTCGGTGGTTTTGAAGATGGTTCCGCAGTCCCCGACGGCCCACAGGGTATTGCGGTCCGCAGCCGCTACGGCCCGCAGGGCCCGCGTCCCGCCTGACGCCAAAGACCGGTCGATGATGCGCAGGCCCCACGTGGCCCCGCCGTTGGTCGTGTTGAGGACCAGATAGTCTGAGCCGCTCCCCCCTACCAGTTCGCCTACCACCCAGGCCGTGTTCGCGTCCGCGGCCACGACGCCATAAAGTTCGGCGGTGGTGCCGGCCACCTGGGTCACCCAGGTGGCCCCACCGTTCGTTGTCTTGAGGATCGTCCCGGACGACCCAACTGCCCAGGCGGTGTTGGCGTCCACGGCTGCGACGCTGATGAGTAGGTTACCGGTGCCAGAGGTCTGGGGACGCCAAGGCGTGAAGAGGAGCGTCTCAAGCGCCGACACTCTAGCTTGTAACACTGTGTTCTGATCGTTCAAGTCGTTCAGGATAGCATTGACGTCGGCGCCGATCTTGGCTCGGGTCACCGACCCATCGGCTAGCTCGTGCGCGTGGTCACTCCGTGCGGCAGTGGTGGCGCTGCCCGTGCCGCCGAACTTCACGCTGAACTGGGTGCCGCTCAGCGCGAGGCCAGCACCAGCCGCGTACGTCGAGTTGTCGTCCGTCTCGCACGTCACGCCGCCGGCGCTGTCGATCGCGCGGATGCTGCTGCCCAGCGCACAGGAGCCAGTCACGCGTACCTGGACCTCAGCAGCGTTCACGTCGGCCGCCCTAATGCTTCCGTCCGCGATCTTCCATCCATCGATGGCATTGGCAGCCACCTTGGCGGTTGTGACGGCTCCGTCAGCGAGGTCACTCGTGGCAACGCCGCCGTCGGCGATCTTTGGAGACGTGACGGCGCTGTCGGCTAGGTCCGCCGTGTGCACACACCCAGGGCAGTCCACGTCGCCATCAATGCGCACGTTGCCCACGACGTGGAGCTTCGCGGTGGGGGCGGTGGTGCCGATGCCGACGGTATCGCCGCTCTGAAAGAGCCTGACGACGCCACCATCCCGCACCCAGCCGACCAGTGCCGCGAGACCTGGTGGCTGCGGCCCCTGCGCAGCGGCGAAGGACAGGGTACCCGCTACGAGCCCGAGCGCGATGAGCACGGCGACGGTGACGCGGTGACGCATGGCGGAGCCTCCTCCGCTTCGGTCGCCGTGTCCGTGGCGACGAAGCGAGACCAACGGAGCGCGTGCGACGACGGGCGGATGCGTCGGACGGCGTACAGCAGCGAGTGACACAACCAGGCCCGTGCTTTGGCCATCTCACGCTCCCCCGGTTTCATCATAGGTCTAGTGTCAAGCGGGCGGGCCGATAAGGGGCGTTAGCGGAACTTCACCTTTCCGGCCACCGCCGTGCGCCACGCCCGGCCGGCGTGCATCCGCCAGGCCTGGCGCGCCGGCCCTGTAGGATGCTGGGCACCGCCGGGGTCGGTCACCGTCCCCCCGCCGCCCGCCGCCCGCCGCGCCAGGTCGGCCAGCACCGGGTCGTCCACCTCGGCCAGCGGCACCCAGCGCAGCCGCGCGGCGGAGGTCCGGCTTGACGTACCCATAGGACCTGCTGCCACGGCGCGGAGTCATCGGCACGTGCTGTCACTCTGTTTCGGCGGGATGAATGCGAACCCGCGCATCCTCGACGATCCACAGCCGATGCTCCGCGGATTCGGCGGCCAGAAGCGGAACGACCCGCTGTAAGAGGCTGATCAGACGGGGTTTATCCTGCCGGTGGGGCCGCAGGACGATGAAACCTGGGTGCGCCTCAGGCGGATAGGCGGCGATGCTCGCAAAATCGAGGTCGAGCGTGACTAGGATCCGCTCTTCTCGCCGGCATACTTCGACCAGCGAGTCGCCGTGCGCTCCCCGCAATGCCTCTTCGTGAACCGTGAGGGCGTCGTAGCCGGCCGCCCGCAGAAGCTCGGCCAGCTCGACAGGCAGGTTCTCGTCGATCTTGAACTTCATCCCGTAGCGGGACTCAGCGGGACAATGCGCTCGCGGGCTAGCTCGGCGGCATACTCGACCGCGCCGCGGATGTCCTCAGTGGTCAGCGACGGATAGCTCTTGAGTATTTCGTCCTCGCCGACCCCGGCCGCAAGATTGTCCAGCACGACCGACACCGGAATCCGCGTGCCACGAATGACGGCCCGGCCGTGGCAGATCGCAGCATCGACGGTGATCCGGTCGAGGTAGGTTGGCTGTTGCTTGGCCACGGGCTTATCTCACCTCTGCCTGGGATTATAGCCGTCGCCTGACCAAGCGGTCGAGCAATGGCGTGGCGCCACCGAAAGCGCAGACGCACGGGCACCGCCATCCACAGCTCGCTCGGGTCCGGCCGCCGAAATATGCAGGTGGGCACGCGCCGCAGATGCCCGCCCGAACGTTAGCCTAACAAGCCCGCCGCGCGCCGCGCCAGGTCGGCCAGGACCGAGTCGTCCACCTCGGCCAGCGGCACCCAGCGCAGCCGCGCGGCGTCGGAGCCGGCCCGCGGCTCGCCGCTCAGCCAGCGCGCCGCGTAGTCGAGGATCACGTAGTGGTACAGCACGCGGCCGGCGTCGTCGCGCAGCACGCGGTCGAACACGCCGAGCATCTCCCCCACCTCGACCTCGATGGCGCATTCCTCGCGCAGCTCGCGGCGCACGCCGTCACGCAGCGCCTCGCCTAGCTCCAGCACGC
>JACQUS010000449.1 GCA_016210125.1 Chloroflexota bacterium
TGCTCGCCTGGCCGCACCGGTCGGAAGCCCAGGTCCTCGGGCCGCAGTTTCCTCGCCGGCCCGATAAAGGCGAACTCCGCGCGATGGCTATGCTGCTGCCAGTCGCGCCACGACAGCCACGTGCCAACGGCTAGCACGACGGCGCCGGCGGAGACCCACGGCCAGAGACGCCCTACAAGGTCGAGCGCCTCTCTGCGCGGCGAGTCGAACAGTAGCGCTGCGGCGACGCTGACCAGCAGGGCCAGCACAACGAGAGTCCAGAATGCGCGCAGGACTGCGAACAAGCGCCACACGAAACATCTGCCGGCAGCGCCCAGCGCGGCGCGTGCGCGGATACCGTTTCTCGATGCGTACATTCACACGCAAGCAGCAGTACGTCAAGCGCACGTCGGCATTGCTTGTGAGCGTAGAGACGCTACGCTTCGCGCCGGCCGATGGCTCTGCGTGTGCACGCGGAACGGGCATAGGTCTCACAGCGGCCGCTTGGTCGCCACGCCGGGCCGCCGCGGGTACGCCTGCGGCGTCGGCCGCTCCTTGCGCACGACGACCAGGCAGCGGCCCTCCGGCAGCCCCGGCGCGCGCACGGGGTGCACGGCTGGCGCGCCGCCGCCGAGCACCGTGATGGCGTGCCGCGCCCCCTCCAGCTCGGCGCGCACGTCGCCGTGCTTCCAGAAGATCGCCGCCCCACCTATCCGCAGCAGCGGCAGCGCGTACTCGGCCAGCACGGCGACCTCGGCCACGGCGCGCGCCGTCGCCACGTCGTAGCGCTCGCGGTGCTCGGCCTGCTGCCCCAGCTCCTCGGCCCGCCCCCACAGGGCGCGCGCGTTCGATAGCGCTAAGTTGGCGATGACGTGATCGAGAAAGCGCACTTTCTTGCGCGCCGAGTCGACAAGAGTCACGTGGATGGCCGGCCGCGCGATTGCCAGCGACAAACCGGGTAGCCCTGCCCCAGCGCCGAGGTCGACGAGCGCGCGAGCTTCCGGCGGCAGGACGAGCAACGCGCTGAGCGCGTCCAGGAAGTGGCGCACCTCGACCTCGGCCGGGTCGGTCACTGCTGTGAGGTTGAGCCGCTGGTTCCATTCCAGGAGCAGCGCGCGGTAGCGCGCTAGCAGAGTGACCTGCTGAGGCTGAAGCGCGAGGCCGAGGGCCGCCAGCCCCCGGGCCAGGAGTGGCAGGTCGCCGTCGACACCTTGGGTGGCTATGCGACGCCCCCAGCAGTGCAGTAGCGCTGCGCTATGGCCGTAACGGCGAGGCATGCCTCTCTGCGACACTCAGCGACACGGCGCGACGGCACGTGCCCGATGCCCGATGAGGCCGCAAAGCGCTCCGGGCGCGCCGTAGCGCCATCGACTGAGGCTCGTGGTGCGAGCGCGCATGCCGGCGGAGGCGGTGCACGCCACCTCTGCGGTGATCGTGTGCGCAGAGGTGCGCCAGCCCACCGTCTGGTCCGGAGTGGCGTCACACCACGCGCCGCACCAGCGCCGCGAGTCCCGGTCGGTCCACCGACGCGCTCTCGACGATGCGCAAGAACGTGCGGGTCACGGTGATGGCCGTGAACATGCTCATCAGCACGCCGATGGCCAGGGTCAGCGCGAAGCCGCGAATGATGCTGGCGCCGAAATTCGCCCCGAACCAGTAGAGGATGGCGCAGGTGATGAGCGTGGCAATGTTCGAGTCGCGGATCGACGACCAGGCGCGCCGGAAGCCAACCTCGATGGCTCCGCCCAGGGTGCGCCCCTGTCTCAGCTCCTCCCGTGTGCGCTCGAAGATGAGAATGTTGGCGTCGACGGCCATGCCGATGGAGAGAATGAACCCAGCGATGCCGGCCAGCGTCAGCACCACGGGGATGAGCTTGAACAGCGCGAACACCAGCGTCGCGTACACAATCAGGGCTAGGTCGGCCAGCACGCCGGGAAGCTGGTAGTAGGCGATCATGAAGAACGCCACCAGCCCGAGGCCGATGGCCCCGGCGATGAGGCTCTTGCGGATCGAGTCCTGACCGAGCGTCGGCCCGACGGTCCGCTGCTCCTCGACCTTCATCGCCACCGGCAGCGCGCCGTACTTGAGCTGAATAGCCAGCCGCCGCGCCTCCTCCAGCGTGAAGGCCCCGGTGATGACGCCGTCCCCGCCGACGATCGGGCTCTGGATGCGCGGCGAGGAGATGACCCGCTTGTCCAGCACGATCGCCAGGTAGCGCCCGACGTTGGTCGACGTATAGTCGCCGAAGATCTTGACGCCGTCGCCGCGCATGCGGAACGAGATCTCCGGCCGCCCTTGGTTGAAGACGACCCCGGCGTCGGCCAGGTGCTCGCCCGTCAGGATCGTGTGCAAGGCCGCCGGTGGCAGGGCGCCGGGCGCGCCGACCGTCTCTGTGGGCGGCGCGGTCGCGGTGGGCGTCGTCACCCCGGGCGCGGCGACCGTCGGCGCGGCCGCGCGGGGCGGGCCTGGCGTCGCGCTGACGGGGCGCGGCGTGAGCGCCGTCTCGGGCGTGATGGACCCGGGTCCCTGGTAGTCGGTGGGGACGATGGCCCCTTCGGGCAGTGACGTCGTGCCAGCCTCGACGAACTCCAGCAGCCCGGTGCCCTGCAGCGTCTGGATGGCCTGCTGCGGGTCGCGAATCCCGGGCAGCTCGACGATGATGCGGTTGCGGTCGGGGACGAGCTGGATGAGTGGCTCCGACACGCCCAA
>JACQUS010000450.1 GCA_016210125.1 Chloroflexota bacterium
GCCGATGGCCGTGAGGGCCAGGTGCACCACGTCCCACTG
This sequence comes from Chloroflexota bacterium, assembly GCA_016210125.1. Lineage (GTDB taxonomy): Bacteria > Chloroflexota > UBA6077 > FW602-bin22 > JACQUS01 > JACQUS01. The sequence continues at coordinate 40 of JACQUS010000450.1, forward strand.
GTACCAGTTGGGCAGCTCGATGATGGCCACGTCGTCGCGGCCCAGCCCGAGCGCGTGCAGCCCGTGGGCGCAGCGCAGCACGTCGGCGGCGAGCTGGCCGTAGGTGTACCTGCCGTGGCGATCGACGACGCAGAGCCGCCCCGGGTCGCGCTCCGCGACCTCCCAGAGCCGGTCGGTGATGACCACGTTCGACCAGTAGCCGGCTCGGGTGTAGCGCTCGACGTCCTCGCGGCGCAGGGTGCTGGGTAGGGGCACAGGGGCCTCCTTGGAGGGCTCTGATTTCACCTTACGGTTGGACGCGCGCACGATACCAGGGCAGGAAATCGCCTGGTGTGCCGAGCGGAAAAGGGATCGTGGCGCGCAGCGCCGGCCGATCCAAGAAGTGTGCGCGGTCGAGCGTCACGAAGAAATCTACACCTGCGGCCCAGGCAGCGGCTAGCAGTTCGCCGTCGCCACGATGGCCGGCCAACGCCGCAGCCTGCCCGGCGAGGTCGGCCGACGGCTTGGCTGCGACGCGGACGCCGACGTGGTCGAGCAGTGCAGCCAAGAGACCAAGGTTGTCTGGGATCTTTCGCCGCATCACGGCCTCGAGCTCGGCTAGCACCTCGGCGCCGAGGATGACGTCGATGGCGCCTGCTTCGGCAAGCTCGAGGCTTGCTCGTGCTCCTCCCGCGGCCGAACAGATGCCGGCGAAGACCACGCTCGTGTCGAGGAAGACAACAGGCCTGCTACGCACGACGCTCGCGCTCAGCGCGCAGCGCAGCCAGCACGCTCTCCAGCGTCTCGCCGCGATCAACGAGCGCCTTTTTCAGCTCGTCGGCGAGCGCGCCCACCTCCGACCGTCGGGGGCTGAGGACCAGGACGCCGTCGAGGTCGACGAGCGTGAGCGTATCGCCCGGTTTCAGGTTGTAGCGCTCGCGCAGCGCCTTGGGCAACGTCATGCCACCCCGTTGCGCCATGCGCACGGCTACCGTTTCGGCCATGCGGCTCTCCGCTGCACCGCTCTTCCGACATGCAGTGTAACAGATAAGCGGATCAACGGTGGGGCATCGGCCGTCGACGTGACCGCGGGGTGGCAGTATATGCTAGCATACGTATGTGGCCGCTAGCGGCGCCGGAGCCAGAGTATGAAGCGTACGACGATCTTCGCCGACGACGAGACGCTGCGCGCCCTGGAGCAGATGGCCCGTGCCGAGGGCGTCAGCCTGGCGGCCATCGTCCGGCGTGCCTTGGCGGCCTACATCGCGCGTCGGCGCCCGCCCCTCTCCTTCGTCAGCATCGGCGACAGCAAGCGCGGCGACATCGCGGAGCGCGCGGAGGAGCTGCTGCGCGCTGGCTTTGCGCGGTGATTCAGAGCATCATCGTCGACACCGGCGCGCTCTATGCGCTGGCCGACCGTAGCGACCGCTGGCACGCGCCAATGCGCGACTTCGTCGCCGACCAGCGCGCCGTGTTCGTCGTTCCCATCGCCGTGCTTCCAGAGGCGTGCTACCTGCTCAACACCTACCTCGGCCCGCCGGCCGAGCGCCAGCTCCTCGCGGCCTGCGTGCGCGGCGAGCTGGTAGTCGAGCCGGTGGAGGCGACCGACCTCCAGCGTGCGCTGCAGCTCCTGGAAACGTATGCCGAAGCCAACATCGGTTTCGTCGACGCCGCGGTGGTGGCCGTGGCGGAGCGGCTGCGCATTCCGCGCGTGCTCACCACCGACCGCCGCCACTTCGCCCTCGTCCGCCCGCGGCATTGCGCGGCGCTGGAGCTGCTGCCGTAGGACGTGGCTGCACAGCCAGCCAGGCGCCTCCGGCCGGCGACCACACTTTGCGGCAGGCCTCGTCTCCGCCCGTGCCGCCCGGCGGGGGACAAGCCCGCGCGCTACGGCACGGATGAACCCACGGCCTCGTCCGCGCCCTACCCCGGCCCGTGCCCGCGGAAGAGCGGGTGGCCGGCGACCATGGCGCGCTCGGCGGCGCGGCGGGCCGCCGCGGCGTCGTGCACCGGCTGCGGGCGGCGCAGCGCGGCGAACAGCGGCAGGAGCTGCTCGCCCAACGCCTCGACGTGTCGCCGCTCGGTGCCCGGCGGGCCGATCGGCGCCAGGATGACGTAGTTGACCCCGGCGTCGAAGTAGCGCTGGAGGTCCTCGGCGCAGCGCTGGGCGGGGCCGAACGTCGCGTACTTGTCTACCAGGCGGTCAAACGGCTGGTCGTAGCGCCAGGTGAGATCGGCAGCGGCCGCGGCGCGGGCCGCCGCGACGTCGTCGTCGAGGCAGACGTACTGGAAGAGGCACCAGACGTAGTCCACGGACAGCGTCCGGCCGCCCTCGGCGGCGAGCTGCCGCACCTTGGCGAAGGCCTCGCGGCACAGCTCCGGCGTGTACATGTACGGCATGAAGCCGTCGCCGTGGAGCGCGGCGCGGCGTAGGGCGGCGTCCTGCCGGCCGGAGACCCAGATCGGCGGGCCGTTCGGCTGCACCGGCTTTGGATACAGCCAGGCATCCTCGATCTGGAAGTGCCGGCCGCGGAAGCTGAAATGGTCCTCCGTCCAGTAGAGGCGCATGATTTGGATGGCCTCGGTCGCGCGGCGCCCACGCTCGCTCAAGGGCACGTCGAGGCAGGCGAACTCCTTCGGGTAGTCGCCACCAACGCCGACTCCGACGATCAGCCGCCCGCCGGAGATGATGTCCAGCGAGCAGAACTCCTTGGCCGCCATGGTCGGGTGGCGCAGCGGCAGGAGGAAGGTCGCCGGGCCGATGCCGATGCGTCGCGTCGCGCACGCCGCCGCCGTCAGCAGCGGGATGGCGTCCATGACCGGCCGATGGTAGACGGTGTGCTCGCCGGTCCAGAACGAGTCAAAGCCCGCCTCCTCGACGGCGCGGACCGTCTCGTCGGGCCAGAGCGACCCGCCGCAGGTGATGCCGAAGCCTATCTGCTGGGGCACTTAGTCCTCCCGTGAAAATCGCTTCCAGCCGGCACTGGCCCCACCCCACCCCAAGGTTTGTTCCCAAAGGGGGCTTCGCCCCCTCTGGACTCCCCCTTTCCACACATGAGACGCGCGTCCTACCGCTCGCTCCGCCGCTGCACGACGGCGTAGCGCCGCAGCCTGGCCTCGTCGAGCGCCACGCCCAGGCCCGGCCGGTCGAGTGGCGCGACGGCGCCGTCGCGGTAGAGGAACGGCGCGCTGACCACGTCGTCGGCGAAGTAGCGCCCGCCGACCTGCGTCGGCGCGGCGTCGGCCGGCGCGGCGATGGGCGTCACGCTGGCGAGCGTGGCCGCCGGCGCGGCGATGGCCAGGTGGACGTTGGCGGCGCTGCCGATGCCCAGCTCCAGCGAGCCGTTCACGTCGTGCGGCAGGCCGGCCGCGGCGGCCACGGCGGCGACCTGCCGCGCCGGGTAGAGGCCCCCGGCCATGCCGACGTAGATCGAGATGGCGTCCACGGCGCGCGCCTGGGCCAGCGCCAGGGCGTCGGCGGCCGACCAGCAGCTCTCGTCGGCAATGACGAGCGGGGCCACGGCGCTGCGCACCTCGGCCAGCGCGGCCAGGCCGGCCACCGGCTGCTCGGCGGCGTCCAGTCGCGCCGCCTCCATCGGCCGCAGCGCGGCGATGGCTGCCTTGGGCGTCGCGTAGCCCTGGTTGGCGTCGAGCCGCAGGAAGACCGCCGGCCCGAGGGTCGCCCGCAGCGCCGCCACGACCTCGCCGTCGCGCGCCGCGTCGCGCCCGCCCTTGATCTGGAAGGCGCGCAGCCCGTCGGCCCAGGCGGCCCGCGCCTCGGCGACGACCTCGTCGAGCGGCAGGATGCCCAGCATGTGCGCGATGGGCACGCTCTCGCGGCAGCGCCCGCCGAGGAGCTGGTAGACCGGCACGCCGAGCGCGCGGCCGACCAGGTCGTGCAGCGCCACGTCCACCGCGGCCTTGGCGTACGGATGGCCCTTGACGACAGCGTCCCAGCGGGCGTGGATGCGGCCGACGTCGCCGGGCGACTCCGCAAAGACGACCGGGGCGAGGTACTCGTGGACGACGTGGGCCGCCGTGGTCGGCGTCTCGCCGTACTGCCGGCCGTGGTCGCCGCCCCAGTCCTTCAGCGGGACGACCTCGCCCAGCCCTTCCGTCCCGTCCTCAGCGATCAGCCGCACGACGAAGAAGCTGCCCAGCGGCTCGGTCAGGCTCTGCCAGCGGAAGTCCTTGAGCGGCGGCAGGCGCAGCTCGTAGGTCTCCAGCGCGACGACGCGGGGCAGGGTCATCACCGCCCCTCTGCACCGCTGTGAACATCGCCTCCACAGGCGGTGAAGCCCCACCCTACCCCAAACCGGGTCCCCAGTGGGGGCTTCGCTCCCTCTGGACTCCCCGTTTTCGTTTGCGCTACTGCCCCGGCAGTGCTGACCCCATCCCTCCGCGAGGGATCACCCACGCAGGGGGCCACGATCGCCTCTACGCTCCCCGCGCGCGGATCACAAACAGTCGACACGTTAGCGCCTGACCTCAAGGATGAGGCTTCCGTACCGATCGACATGCACGCGCGCGCCGGGCGGGACGACCGTCGTGGCGTCGACCTGCTCGACGATGGCCGGGCCGGCGAGCGTCTGCCCGGCGGCCAGAGCATCGCGGCGGTAGATCGCCGTCGGCACGAAGCCGACCTCGTCGAAGTAGACCGACCGCTCGCCGTGCCGCCGCGGCGCGCCGACACGCTCGGGCTGCGGCACCGCGCTGGGCTTCTGCAGCCGGCCGACGGCGGTGGCGCGGTAGGTCACCAGCTCGCACGGCTCGTCGGGGCTGCTGTGCGCGTAGAGCCGCTCGTGCTCGCGGTGGAAGCGCGCCAGCAGCTCGGCGAGCGCTGCCGCGTCGATCGGCCCGTCGGGGCAGGGCACGTTGACCTCGTAGGCCTGGCCGACGTAGCGCAAATCGCAGGTGCGCACAACCGCGCTCTCGTCGGCCGCGAAGCCGTCGGTGGCCAGCGCCGCGCGGGCCTGCGCCTCCAGCGCCGCGTAGACCGCTGACAGCCGCTCCGGCGCGGCGGGGTTGGCCGCGCGCAGTAGCTCGCTGCTGGCGAAGTCGTGGCGCACGTCGCCCACCAGTAGGCCGAAGGCCGAGAGCGTCCCCGGGTGCGGCGGGACGAGCACGCGCGGGATCTCTAGGTGGCGCGCCAGCGAGGCGGCGTGCAGCCCGCCGGCGCCGCCGAAGGCGACGAGGGCGAAGTCGCGCGGGTCGTTGCCCCGCTCGCTGAGGCTGACCTTGATGGCGCGCTCCATGTTCGCGTCGGCGACGCGAACGATGCCGGCCGCCGCGGCGACGAGGTCGAGGCCCAGCGGCTGAGCGACGCGCTCGGCGATGGCCTGGCGGGCGCGCCCGACGTCGAGCCGGTAGCGGCCGCCAAGGAAGTAGGTCGGGTCGAGCCGGCCGAGGATGACGTGGGCATCTGTCAACGTCGGCTCCGTGCCGCCACGGCCGTAGCAGGCCGGGCCTGGGTCGGCTCCGGCGCTCTGCGGCCCGACGCGCAGCGCACCGCCCTGGTCGACCCAGGCGATGCTGCCGCCGCCGGCGCCGATCGAGTTCACCTGCACCATCGGCAGGCGGATCGGGTACTCGGCGATGGCCATCTCGGTCGTCACGCGCGCGCGGCCGCTCTCGACGATGGCGATGTCGGCGCTCGTCCCGCCGACGTCGAAGCCGATCAGATTCGGCATGCCGGTCAGCGCGGCCAGGTGCAGGCAAGCGCCCACGCCGGCCACCGGGCCGGACAGCGCCAGGCTCACCGGTCGCGCCCGCGCGGTGTCGGCCGTGGCCGCGCCGCCGCTCGACTGCATGATGAACAGGTGCACCGCCGGCGCACGGGCGGCGAGCTGGCGCTCCAGCGCGGTCAGATAGCCGTCGACGCGCGGCATGAGTGCAGCGTTGAGGACCGTCGTGCTGCTGCGCTCGTACTCGCGCACCTCGGGGCTGAGGTCGGCCGAGGCGCAGACATACCAGCCGGCCTGCGCCGCGCGGACCAGGTCGCGGACGCGCAGCTCGTGCGCAGGATTCCGGTAGGAGTTGAGCAAGACAACGGCGACGGCCTGCACACCGCCCTCGGCCAGCGTGGCCACGGCCGCGGCGACGCTGGCCTCATCCAGCGGCGTCTCGGCGGCGCCGTCCGGGCCGATGCGCTCGACGACCTCCAGGCGCAGCGGCCGCGGTACGAGCGGCGGGGGCTTGTCGATGAACAAGTCGTACAGCTCGCGGCGCAGGTGGCGGCCGATCTCCAGCACGTCGCGGAAGCCGGCGGTGGTGAGCAGGCCGGTGCGCGCTAGCTTGCCCTCGAGAATGGCATTCGTCGCCAGCGTCGTGCCGTGCAGCAGGAGGACGCGTTCTCCGGCCAGCGCTTCGGGCGCCTGCGCGCGCAGCTCGTCAAGGGCGTTCAGGAAGCCCTCAGACGGGTCGTGCGGCGTCGTCGGCACCTTCAGGTGCAGCGTCTGCCCGGTCGCCGCCTCCGCGGCCACCAGGTCGGTAAACGTCCCGCCGACGTCGACGCCGATCAGCCAGGTGAACATCGTCTCTCCTTCGGGGGATAAGGGCTACGGTCGCCTACCTGGCCCACCCGGACAGCAAGCCGCTCCCGGCTTCGCCCACGTCAGCGCTCACGCACGGCCTCGTAACCGTATTCCTCCACGGCCGCCCGCTCGCTGATCTTGCCCTCCGCCAAGTCGCGCGCCACGAGCGCGGGGTCGCGCTGGCGCGGGTCGCCATAGCCGCCCCCGCCCTGCGTCAAAATACGCACGACATCGCCCGGCTGCAATGGGAAGCGCAGCGTCTTGGCCGGCAAGGTGAGCACCTGGCCGCCGCGCTCGACAATCACGCACCCCGGTGCACCAGGCTTGCCGCCGGTACGCCCCAGCGGCACGAAGCGGACGCGGTCGAACTGCGTTTGTATCGCTGAGGGGCGTACGACACGGAAGGAGCGCTCGACGCCCAGCCCGCCACGGAAGCGCCCCGGCCCGCCAGAGTCCTGCCGCAGCGTGTAACGCACGAAGCGCAGCGGAACGTCCAGCTCGACCATCTCCAAGGGTATGTTCGCCAAATTGTGGACACTCGCCGAATAGACGTCGGGGCCATCGCTCGTCGGCCGTCCGCCCCAGCCACCGACCGGCACCTCTTGGAGCACGTCGATCTCGCCGTGCTCGTCCATGCTGCTCAGGATATACATATTGGCATTGCCGTAGTGATCGGCCGGCACGCGCTCTGGGAGCGCCCGACTCAGCGCCGTCAGCAAGACCGTGGCGACGCGGTGGTTCACCACGGAACGGCCCACGACGGCCGCAGGCGGCCGGGGATGAACGATGCTGCCGGGCGCCGCGACGATGCGAATCGGGCGATAGCAGCCGTAGTTCGCCGGGACTGTCGGGTCGAGCACGGCAATCAGCGCGTAGTAGACGGCCGACTCGGTGGCCGCGATGGGCGAGTTGATTGGCCCGGGCGTCTGCGGCGCGCTGCCGGTGAAGTCCACCGTCAGGTCGCTGCCCTGCGCCGTGCACGTCACCCGCACGAGCAACGGCAGGCTGCCCAGCCCGTCGTCGTCGACGTAGTCCTCGGCGCTGTACGTCCCGTCCGGTAGTGCGGCGATGGCTGCCCGCATTCGCGCCTCCGACGTATCAGCCAGATCGGCCATTGCGTCGCGTAGCACCGCCGCACCATACTTGCCTACCAGCCTGCGCACTTCCGCCTTGCCCACCTCCAGCGCCGCGATCTGCGCTCGCAGGTCGGGTAATGTCTTCTGTGGCACACGAATATTTGCGGCGAAGAGGTCGAAGAACAGCTCGTTCAGCACACCCCGATGGGCTAAGCGCACTGGCGGGATGCGAAATCCCTCCTGGTAGATCTCGGTGGCATCGGCGCCGTAGCTGCCCGGCGCGCGACCACCCACGTCCAAATGGTGCCCGAGAGCACCGCAAATGGCAACGGGACTGCGGCCAACGAAGACGGGCGTGAACGTCATAAGGTCAGGCAGGTGCTGACCGCCCATATAGGGATCGTTGGTGAGATAGATATCACCATCGGCCCATGTCTCGAGCGGGAAGCGGTGGCGAAGCAGGGCCTGGAGGGCGTTGGTCATCGAATTGAGGTGAATCGGGATGCGTGCCGCCTGAGCGATGATGCCGCCGTGGCCGTCAAACACCGCCGTCGAGTAGTCGAGCATCTCGCGGATCACCGTCGAGCGCGAGCAGCGGAAGATACAGGCAGCCATTTGCTCGGCGACGGCGACCAGCGCGTTGCGGATGACCTCCTGCGTCACGGGGTCCACGCGCCCGCCCGGCACGACACCCGCGCCCCCAGCGCCTAGCACTCTACCGCCCGTCGTCGCCCACGTAGCCATAGTCCTCTCGTGCCGCCCGCTCGCTGATTTTGCCCTCCGCCAAGTCGCGCGCCACGAGCGCGAGGTCGCGCTGGCGCGGGTCGCCGTAGCCGCCGCCGCCCTGCGTGAGCACGCGCATCACGTCGCCCGGCCGCAGCGGGAAGTGGACGGCCTTCGTCGGCACCGGGACGGCCTGCCCGTCGCGCTCCACGAGCAGGCGCGCCGGCGCGCCCGGCCGGCCGCCGGCCAGCCCGCGCGGCGGCAGGTGCACGCGGTCGAACTGCGTGCCGACCGTAGACGGCGCGAGGATACGGAAGGCCCGCTCCACGCCCAGACCGCCGCGGAAGCGACCCGGGCCGCCAGAGTCCTGGCGCAGCTCGTAGCGCAGGAAGCGCAGCGGGAAGTCCAGCTCGGCCATCTCCAGCGGCATATTCGCCAGGTTGTGCACGCTCGCCGAGTAGACGTCGATGCCGTCCTTGGTCGGCCGGCCGCCCCAGCCGCCCACCTCGACCTCGTGGTGGACGACGATGCCGCCGTCCTCGTCCACGCGGCTCAGCGTCCACACGTTGGCATTGCCGTAGTGGTCGGCGGGCACGCGCGCCGGGGCCGCCCCGGCCAGCGCGGCGAGCACGACGGTGGCCGTGCGGTGGTTGACCACGGCACGGCTGACCACCGCCGCCGGCGGGCGCGGATTAACGACGCTGCCGTAGGGCGCGAGGATGCGGATGGGCCGGTAGCAGCCGTAGTTGGCCGGGATCGTCGGGTCGAGCACGGCGATGAGCGCGTAGTAGACCGTGGACTCGGTGGACGCGATGGGCGAGTTGATCGGCCCCGGCGTCTGCGGCGCGCTACCGGCGAAGTCCACGGTCAACTCGGTCCCGGCCACGCTGACCGTCGCGCGGATGCGCACCGGCCCGGTGCCCAGCCCGTCGTCGTCGACGTAGTCCTCCTCCGTGTACACGCCGTCTGGCAGCGCGCCGATGGCCGCGCGCACGCGCGCCTCCGAGCTGTCCGCCAGGTCGGCCATGGCCTGGCGCAGTGCGCCCGCGCCGTACTTGGCGACCAGGCGCCGCAGCTCGGCCTTGCCGACCTCCAGCGCGGCGAGCTGCGCGCGGAGATCGGCCAGCGTCTTCTGCGGCACGCGGATGTTGGCCGCGAAGAGGTCGAAGAACAGCTCGTTGACCACGCTGCGCCGCACCAGGCGGATCGGCGGGATGCGGAAGCCCTCCTGGTAGATCTCCGTGGCGTCGGCGCCGTAGCTCGACGGCGCGCGCCCGCCGACGTCGAGGTGGTGGCCGAGCACGCCGCAGATGGCCACCACGCGGCCGTCGGCGCAGACCGGCGCGAAGGCCAGGATGTCCGGCAGGTGCTGGCCGCCAGAGTAAGGGTCGTTGGTGATGTACACGTCGCCCTCGGCCCAGGTATCCAGCGGGTAGCGGGTCGCCAGCATGTGCTGGAGGGCGTTGGTCATCGAGTTCAGGTGAATGGGGATGCGCGCCGCCTGGGCGATGATGCCGCCGTGGGCGTCGAAGATGGCCGTGGAGTAGTCGAGCAGCTCGCGGATGACCGCCGAGTGCGAGCAGCGGAAGATGCAGGCCGCCATCTGCTCGGCGACGGCGACCAGGGCATTGCGGATGACCTCCTGGGTCACCGGGTCGACGCGGCGTGCGCCGGCGGCCCGCAGCTCTCGAGCCGTGGTCACGACCAGGCGTACTCCTCGCGCGCCGCCCGCTCGCTGATCTTGCCCTCCGCTAGGTCGCGCGCGACGAGCGCGCGCTCACGCTGGTGCGAGTCGCCGTGGCCGCCGCCGCCCTGCGTGAGGATGCGCACGACATCGCCGGCCTGCAACCGGAAGTGCACGGCTTTCGCCGGGACCTCGATCACCTGCGTGCCACGCTCGACGAGCACGCGCGCCGGCGCGCCGGGCTTGCCGCCGGCCAGCCCCGGCGGCGGGAACTTGACGCGGTCGAACTGCGTCTCCAGCAGCGAGGGCCGTTGCACGCGGAAGGAGCGCTCGACGCCGAGGCCGCCGCGGAAGCGGCCGGGGCCGCCGGAGTCCTGGCGCAGCTCGTAGCGCACGAAGCGCAGGGGGAAGTCGAGCTCGGCCATCTCCAGCGGCGTGTTGGCCAGATTGTGGATGCCGGCCGAGTAGACGTCCGGCCCGTCCTTCGTCGGCCGCGCGCCCCAGCCGCCCACCTCGATGTCGAAGTGCACGTCGGTCTCGCCATGCTCAGTCTCGCTGCTGAGCACGTAGACGTTCGAGTTGCCATAGTAGGGCGCCGGGATGCGCTCCGGCACGGCCTGCGCCAGGGCGGTCATCAGCACCGTGGCCACGCGGTGCGCCAGCACGTTGCGCCCGACGACCGCCGCCGGCGGCCGCGGATTGACCACGCTGCCACGCGGCGCGAGGATGCGGATCGGTCGATAGCAGCCGTAGTTGGCCGGCACGGTCGGGTCGAGCAGGGCCATGAGCGCGTAGTAGACGGCCGACTCGGTGGCGGCGATGGGCGCGTTGATCGGCCCCGGCGTCTGTGGCGCGCTGCCGGCGAAGTCGACCGTCAGGTCGCTGCCGGCGACCGTAATCGTCGCGCGGACGAGCAGCGGCGGGCTGCCCAGCCCGTCGTCGTCGACGTAGTCCTCGGCCGTGTACGCGCCGTCGGGCAGCGCGGCGATGGCCGCCCGCATGCGTGCCTCGGAGGCGTCGGCCAGGTCGATCATGGCGCCGCACAGCACGGCCGCGCTGTACTTGTCCACCAGGCGCCGCAGCTCAGCCTTGCCGACCTCCAACGCGGCGATCTGCGCCCGCAGGTCGCCGAGCGTCTTCTGCGGCACGCGGATGTTGGCGGCGAAGAGGTCGAAGAACAGCTCGTTCAGCACGCCATCGCGCGCCAGGCGCAGCGGCGGGATGCGGAAGCCCTCCTGGTAGATCTCGGTCGCGTCCGAGCCGTAGCTGCCGGGTGCGCGCCCGCCGACATCCAGATGGTGCCCCAGCGTGCCGCAGATGGCCACCACCTGGCCGTCGGCGCAGATGGGCGCGAAGGTCATGATGTCGGGCAGGTGTTGGCCACCCATGTAGGGATCGTTCGTGATGTACACGTCGCCCTCGGCCCAGACGTCCAAGGGGTAGCGCTCGCGCAGCAGGGCCTGGAGCGCGTTGGTCATCGAGTTGAGATGGATGGGGATGCGCGCCGCCTGGGCGATGATGCCGCCGTGGGCGTCGAAGATGGCCGTTGAGTAGTCGAGCATCTCGCGAATGACGGTTGAGTGCGAGCAGCGGAAGATACAGGCGGCCATCTGCTCGGCGACGGC